>JANNNN010001181.1:0-2199 GCA_031398555.1 Planctomycetia bacterium
GTTCCAAGCGATTGGCTCAAGCCAACACCTGCAGACAGGCCGTTAGAAATCGACTCGTACGAATGGTCCGAAGACCGCACAAAGATATTAGTCTTCACGAATTCGAAACGTGTTTGGCGGCTTAACACTCGCGGCGACTATTGGGTACTGGATCTAGCGACCAAGAAGCTCTTTAGTATCGGAGCTGATGCACCAGAATCGACGCTGATGTTCGCAAAGTTCTCGCCCGATGCAATGAGTGTCGCCTACGTCAAGAATCAAGACATCTATGTTCAGGACATCAAGAGTCTAACTGGTGGAAAGATCTCGCGGCTGACCCACTCGGATGCACCCACGATAATCAATGGCACATTCGATTGGGCTTATGAAGAAGAGTTCTCGATACGCGATGGATTTCGTTTTAGCCCCGACGGGAAACGGATCGCGTTTTGGGAACTCGATAGTTCGGGCATAGGACTTTTTCCACTAGTCGATAACACGTCCACTCTCTATCCAAAAATCCAGAACATTCCCTATCCCAAAGTTGGCACCACGAATCCCGCCGCCCGCATCGGCGTCATCGACCTTGCTAGTCAATCGATCATCTGGATGAAAATCCTCGGCGACATGCGAGAAAATTACTTGCCGCGAATGGAATGGATCGATGCCAACCAGTTGGCAATTCAGCAGCTAAATCGAGCTCAGAATCGCTTGCATTTCTTTGTGGCAGATGCGTCTTCGGGTAATGCAAAAATCGTCTTAACGGAAGAGGATAAATCCTGGATCGATGTTCGCGACGAACTGATGTGGCTTAAGGATAAATCCAAGTTCGTGTGGATGAGCGAGCGTGACGGATGGCAACACATCTATCTAGCATCCATCAATGGACAGCCGATCAAGCAAGTCACTTCTGGAGTATTCGACGTTATCGATGTGTTAGGCGTCGATGATGCCGCTTCTTTAATTTACTTTTATGCTTCGCCTGACAGCGGCACCCAAAAGTATCTTTACCGCGTTCATTTTGATGGCAGTTCATTGGAACGAGTCACGCCGAAAGAGCAGCATGGTACACATCAGTACATCTTATCGCCAGATCGAAAACGGGCCTTGGTTACATCTTCAAAGTTCGCCTCGCCGCCAATGACGCAAGTAGTTCGCCTGAGCGATCATACCGTCGATTTTGTTGTCGAAGCCAATAGCGCCGTGCAGTCGAAACTTGCTACGGCTCAGCTTCCGAAGCATGACTTTTTTCGAGTGGACATCGGTGATGGAGTTGAACTCGACGCATGGTCCATTCATCCGCCGGCGTTCGACCCAGCTAAGAAATATCCATTGATTGTGTTCGTCTACGGCGAGCCAGCGGGACAAACGGTCGTGGATGGCTGGGGTGGCGACCGGACACTGTGGCACCACATGTTGGCTCAACAAGGTTATGTTGTAATGAGCTTTGACAATCGCGGTACGCCAAGTCCTCGCGGTCGTGCATGGCGGAAGAGTGTCTACAAACAGATCGGAATCTTGGCATCAGCTGATCAGGCCGCCGCCGTGAAATCCGTTCTTGCGTCGCGGACCTATCTCGATGCCAATCGAGTTGGAGTTTGGGGTTGGAGCGGTGGCGGCTCGATGACCTTGAATGCGCTCTTTCGTTACCCTGAACTCTACAAGTCTGGCGTTTCGGTTGCGCCAGTGCCCAATCAACTGTACTACGATACCATTTACCAAGAACGCTACATGGGCTTGCCGAGTGAAAACGCCGAAGGCTATCGACTGGGCTCCCCAATCACTTTCGCTCATCAGTTGAAAGGTGAACTACTGCTGATTCATGGCACAGGTGACGACAATTGTCATTACCAGACCAGCGAGCTATTAATCAATGAGCTGATAAAACAGAACAAGCCGTTTTCGATGTTCGCCTATCCCAACCGCTCGCATGCTATCCGTGAAGGTGAGAATACGACTCGTCATCTCTATCGAATGATCACAGACCATTTTCTTCGCACGCTACCACCTGGGGCATTGCGGTAAGTAAAGAGTGCATAACTTCTGACACACAGCCCATCCGAATACCACAAACTAACTACAAAAAATGAGCACTCCTTAGAGTGCTCATACCATGCAGCAGTTAACTTTCGATCGCCGTCCCGAGTGGTGGCAAAAAACCTACTTCTTCGATTCGGTGGTCTTGGCACCCTTCTTCTTGTCGGCCTTGGGCTTCATGCC
>JANNNN010001184.1:0-3304 GCA_031398555.1 Planctomycetia bacterium
GAGGGATGTTGTTGGTGGTGCTTGGCATTGTGCTTCGTAGTCTCGGTAAGCCTACGACCGATTTTCGATTTGACGATACGTTGACGCAGATTGGGCTTGGCTATTGTTTACTTTTCTTGATTGCACTCACGCCTCGATGGAACCAGATACTGTCGGTCGTGCTTGTGTTGGGTGGTTACTGGCTGCTGTTCGCGATGTGGCCTTTGCCATCGGCAGACTTTGACTACGAAGCGGTCGGAGTTCCGCAAGATTGGCCTCACTTAATGTCTGGATTCGAGGCGCACTGGAACAAGAACTCGAATGCAGCTTGGGCGTTTGATGTTTGGTTTCTAAGCCTCTTTCCCTTTTCAAGCGTTTATCCCTTTCACGGCGGCGGGTATGCAACGTTGAGCTTCATCCCGACTCTTGCGACCATGACACTGGGGTTGTTGTCCGGAGGGTTATTGGCTCGCTCTGAGGTTCAGACAAGTCATTCCTTCGGCACGCGAATTTTGCTTCTGGTGACGGCCGGATTGTCTCTCATCGCAGGTGGTTGGGCCTTGGATCATTTTGGAATTTGCCCCAACGTCAAACGAATCTGGACGCCCTCATTCGCATTGTTTAGCGGTGGGATCTGTTTTGTTTGGCTCGCTGCGCTGCATGCTATTTGCGATGGGTGGAAAATGAGTGCATGGGCTTATCCGTTCATGATTTTTGGTTCCAACTCCATTGTCGCATATGCGATGAGCTGGACGATGGAAAAGCCATTGAAAGAGTTGGTTCTTCGGCATGTTGGCGAGTCACCATTTCTGCTGTTCGGCAAAGTATGGGAGCCATTAGTGGCGGGGGCAATTGTGCTTCTGATCATGTGGTTAATACTACTTTGGCTCTATCGACAGCGGATATTCGTCAGGATTTAAGGCTGGTCCCATACTAAATTGCCCGCTGAATGTCGCATTTCGCGTGCTGTCGACCGCAAATTCTATATTTTAGTTGCGGCTATTTACCTAGGCACCCCATTTTATGTAAACTGTGCTGCTAGAAAATTTGCTTAATTCCTTGTAATCGGCAATATGGAATACTACTTCTTGGGATACACATAATGAAAAAATTGAATTTGTTTGCATTGCTGCTATTAGCAAGCACAGCAGGAAACCTCCGAGCGGAGTCGTTAAGAGGCGGTGGATGCAGTGATTTGTATGGCGCGGGAACAACGCGTGCTACGACTAATGAGTTAGCCGAACAAAGCGGATCGCGCGTTCATTTGGTTTCAACAAACACTGGTGATACAGCCGTCTATCCGGTTGGCCTGTTTCGAAAGGGTGGTTGCACCAATGGTAGTTGCCTCTCCTTGGGACACCACAAACATTCGCAATATGGAGCACCTGTTGGCGCGGTCTACTCTCAAGCTCCAGCGGTAAATTACTACCAACCACCGACAGCTAACTACTACCAGGGCTCAGCTTTTGCCCCTCAAGCGCCCGACGTCAACTACTACCAGGCGCCGGCTGCGAATTACTATCAAGGGCCGGTTGGAGGAGCGTCTCCTTCAGTTGGTTGCACATCAGTTGGCAACGCAGTGATCGCTTACGGAAACACCATTCAAGGCAACGTGTACGGTGGCAACGGAGCGGTGGTTGTTCAGACCGAGCAGCGTTCACTGATGGACTGCGGTCCGGTGAACTCTTACAAAGTTGTCCTTGAACCGAAGTACTTCACTGAAACACGAGCGGTTTGCAGTACTGAGTATCAAAACGAAACTCGCTACCGCACTCGCACTGTAGCTCGAACCGTGCCCGTCGAGACTCAAGATTACAAGACGATTACCGTCATGGTGCCTCGCTCGGAGACAAAGACCATCGAATACACGGTACTGGTGCCGAAGACGAGCGAAAAAACCGTCGACGTTGTCGACACAGTTCCAGTCTGGACTGAAGTTGCTGAACAATACACAGTGAAGGTTCCGCAGGTCATCGATGTACCTGAGGAATACAAGGTTCGCGTCGCGCAACTTGCTGACCAAGAATTTATCTACACAGTTCACGTTCCACAGTCGTTGACCGAAACACGCATGCAAGCGGTAACCAATGCAATTCCTGTTACGAAAACTCGCATCGTACAAACTTGCCAGCCTGTAACTCGTATGCAATCGGTAACCAAGGACTACGGGCATTGGGAAGATCGGGTGGAAGAAGTCACTGTGGCTGCTCCTTCGCCGGTGGTTAATTATTCGGCACCGGTTAATACAGTTCCGGCTGTCTATGCTTCACCGGTCAGCTATGCAGCGTCAAGCTACAACAGCGGCGCCGGTATTGGTCAGTGCGGGGCTGGTGCAAGTGCAGGCCGAGGGTGTCGCTTATTCCACCGCGGTGGCTGCGGCAGCGGATGCGGCCACGCTGGGCAATGTGGAGGTGGGCGTAGTGCAGGCTGTGGGAACGGTTCGGGCTGCGGAGTTGGCGTCGGTAGCGTTTACAATGCAGGCGGATGTGGAACTGGCCAAATTGTTTATGCACAACCTTCGATTCAGACTTACAGTGCCTCGGTTTACAGTGCTCCTGCATGCAACGAGGCTGTTCAGTACGGTGTGCCCACCACGCAAACGGTAACTCGTCGCGTTTGGGTTCCAAATGTTGTGACAGAAGAAGTTCCTATTGTAGAGAGCGTCTCGCAATCGCAAGAAGTTGCCTACACTGTCTTCGAACAGCACACCGAGCAAATACCCTACGATTACACTTACCTTGTGTATCGCCCGGAAGCACGAACAGGTACTCGTAAAGTCGTGAACTATGTTGAAGAATCGCGGACACGCAATCGCAAAGTAGTTCAGTACAACGATGAGATTCGCACCCGTACGCTTAAGAAATTAAGTTACAAGCAAGAGACTCGTACCGAGACCATTCCCGTGGTCAGCTACACGACAGAAAAGCGAACAAAAGAAGTCTCCTACACATTCAACGTTCCGGAAACTAAAGTAGAACCGTTCACTTCAACTCGATTTGAAACTGTGAACGAAGAAGTCAGCGAACAGTACACCGTTTCGGTACCTGTTGCGACAACTAAAGAGGTCCAAGTTCAAGTCTGTCGAATGGTACCAAAGTTGGTTCCAGTCACGATTTACCCATGTGCGGAAGTGCAACAGGCGGGCGGCTGTGCGAATGGTTGCGGCGGCTCGCCAACCCCCGCTCCTGCAATGTTCAACGCTGGCTGCAGCGGATGCGCAAGCGGTTGTGAAGGTTGCAGGTGAGTTTCGAATTTGACAACAAGCATAAATCGTCCCGCAGTAATGTGGGGCGAGTTTTTTCGTAGCTTGGGACCATTTGTCCCG
>JANNNN010001219.1:0-3521 GCA_031398555.1 Planctomycetia bacterium
GATTTCTGTTGGTCGATGCCGAACAAACGGTTGTACTCGGTGACCATATCTGCGACCCGGCGGGCGTCATGATCAAAAACCGCGATGTTGCCGCTGGTCATGTAAGCCACATGAACGCGGTGTCCATCCTCGACCAATCGGATCAAGGTGCCGCCCATGCTGATCACGTCGTCATCGGGGTGAGGGCTGAAGCACAAGGCGACCTTAGATTCTTTGCCAGCTGGATGATAAACGATCGTATCCTGCATCCAGCGGAAAACGTGGTGGGCGATTTTCTGGGCCGGGCCGTGATGCCGCAGTAGTTGATGCAGATCGTGTTGACGGAAGTCCTCATCGTCCAATTTGAGCAAAGCTTTGCCGGTCTGCTCGCACAGCCACAAGACGGCCCGCTTGATCAACGCTTCGTCCCAAGCAACTTTGTCGAGCAGCCATGGCATGCTGACGCCCGTAAGCGAACCGGCAGCCGGGAAATCTAGCAAAGTTCGCGCGTCTGCATGCTCTTGCAGAAAAGTTGCCGGAACGCGATCAGTAACTGGACCTTCGAGAGTCTCGCGAACGATCGAGCATTTATGTTCGCCCAAGGCAAGCAGCAGTGCATGTCGAGCGGCAAGGATCGGTGACAGTCCAACCGTCAAGCCTTGCAAGGGAACGTTGGCTTCACCAAAAAAATCGCTCGATGCAGATTGCCTTGTAATGGGATCGAGCGTGCACAAACGAGTGCGGCTTTTGCGAACTGAAAATGGTTCGTTAAAACCAATGTGTCCGTTGCGTCCGATACCCAGGAGGACTAAATCGAATCCTCCGGCGCTTTGAATCGACTCGTCATAGCGTCGGCAATGAAGTTCGACGTCATTGGGTGGAACTTGACTGTCGAGGCAATGTATGCGTTCCGGCGCGATGTTGATATGGTCCAGGAAATGTTCTCGCAACCAACGACCATGTCCCTGCGGACTATCGGGCAGAATTCCGTAGTACTCATCCAGCGAAAACACAACGACCTGTGAAAAATCAAGTCCCTGCTCGCGATGCAGCCGAATTAACTCGCGGTAGGTTCCAACGGGAGTACTACCAGTCGGTAACCCAAGAACCGTGTTTTGGCCGAGCTCCGAGCGTTCGCGAATCAGCCTCGCGATCATATGGGCTGCATGGCGAGCGAGGTCCTTACCGGTTTGTAAAACAAACGACGGTAAATTGGTGCCCGGAATGGGACGAGCACGGCCTGTTGGGGGTAAGATCACGTTGTTGGCGGCTTCTAAAGTAGGCAAGATTGGACTCGCGATGCGAACCGAGAACGAAAGTCGTAGGATATCTTTCCCGATTATAAACGGAGTTTCCGCCGTAGCGAAATTCCAATTTTGGTTCGAAACTGCTTTCTTTAAGCATCCTCTGGCTCCAGTGGTGATATCCTCGCGATGTTTACGGTCGCTTTCCGCATTGAGAGGTATGGCCTGTTGCGGAGCGCTATCGGGGCTTATCATACCGTCATGTTGACCGTCGCTTAGGCTTAATTGCTGGCGATTTCGCGCATCGAAAGAGTAGGAACAGATGGCTGAAAATTCTCCAAAAAAGTGGTTTAACCTGGAAGAACAATTCTTTGCTCAGATGGACCATCAGTTGCTTGAAAGGCTTCGCAAGGCACAATCGGCAACGCAGACGGCCGAGTCGATTATGAAAGTAACGGGAATAACGGACGAGAAAGTCGCCTCAGAACTGGCTGGAGTCGGTATTACAATCGAGACTTTGACCGCCTTTCGATTGGTGCCGTTAGTTGCCGTTGCCTGGGCTGACGATCGATTGGAAGAGAACGAAAGCGATGCAGTTCTTCAAGCTGCTGAAAAATCTGGGATTGATCCGACCGAGCCCGCGATGGCGATGCTAAGATGTTGGTTGGCAAAGCGACCGAGTGCGGAGCTCCTGGACGCTTGGTGCAATTACACCAAGTCGTTGTCGGCCTCCTTGAATGGACAAACTCGGGCAGTACTCCAAAAAGAGGTCATCGAACTGGTCGAAGTTGTGGCTCGTTCGGCCGGTGGCGTGCTAGGCTTCGGAAGCATCAGCCCCTCCGAAAAAGCGGTCCTTGATAGGGTCGAGCAAGCACTTGCGTAATGGAGCGCAAGCTGGCGCAGGCTACCGGCGTGCAACACTGGTGAAGCATTTCTCAGTTTGGTAGCTGGTTTCGTGAGAAACCGGATGCGAAGTGAAAGTGTTGGAAGCACCGGTTTCTCACGAAACCAGCTACATCTATTCGTTTAGAATATCCGTTCGAAGTGCTTCACGTCACTGTTCCACTACGAATCACTTGAATGCGAAGGTTAGCAAGATGCATCGCATTCGACTGCGGGAGCCTTGGGCGGCAAGTCTGAATGCGGAATTGGACACGATCACTTATTCGAGGAAATTCCATAAACCGACGGGACTCGATGATCGTTCGGTGACTCTTCAGATCGCTTTGTTTCCCCCTGGAATTCAAAGAGGTGGCGCGCTGGTAGCTGTGCACCTGAACGGGTGCGAACTTCTCGCTGAGGCCTCGTCAGCCGAGAATCCAGTCGGCCAAAACCTCATTTTTCGGCTGAATAAGCTTGAGAACTTTAATGCTCTGGAGCTTCGCGTAACCGGTGCAACCACTTTAATCGACCCCAGCTCACCGATATCGCATGCAACCGCCCCAACATTCGGCAGCTTCGTTGTCCAAGGGGTAGAATTGGAGATTGAATAGTTGAAACTCGGTCTGCTCGGGCTTTTGATTGCCCTTGGAAGCAGTTAAAGTAATTGGAATCCGAATTGTACGAACTCTTCTCGGCTAGCAATTCAATGAACAAATCACTGCGGCAAATCCTTGTCAAAACTCTGCTCGCTGCGATCCTGTTGCTTTCTTTTTCAGGCTGCGACAGTAAGACTACGACTTTCGATCCTTCCGCTGGCGTGTCGGCAGCGCAGTCGACGGCGCAAGTAGTGGCTCCCATAGAAGAACCCCCTGTTGACGAACCCGCCGAGTTTGAGGTGGATGCAAAGGCTTTGCTCGCCGCAACGCTCGACGAAGCAACGCTGAAGGAGGGCTGGGTCAACCTATTCGATGGTCAGTCTCTATTTGGATGGTCGATCGTAGGAAAAGCAAATTGGCGAGTTGAAGAAGGCGTTATCAAAGTTGACCGAGGCGAAAAGAGTTTCCTTTGCACAAATTTGAAGCTGGCCGATTGCGAACTATCCGTCGATTTTCGGGCCGACGCCAAAACGAATAGCGGTATTTTTCTGCGTACACAGCCGAGCCCCGAAGATGTAACGATGGACTGCATCGAACTGAATATCGCACCACCTGAAAATCCGTTCCCCACGGGAAGTCTCGTACAGCGACAGAAGCTCGAGCCAGCAGATCTGGACAAACAGCTTGGCCCAGGAGCCGTTCCGCTACGTCTCCTACCACGCGCTCTTCAACATCTATTCGAAGAGCAAGCAGGTCGACAAGGCGTTCTGCGTCGCGCGCACGCTCGCCTTCTTGAAGCAGGCCACGCCGGAGGAGCAGG
>JANNNN010000012.1:0-4745 GCA_031398555.1 Planctomycetia bacterium
TGAGACCTCTAGACTCGCAATGGGTGGGCGGACTTATGGCAGAAAAGAATGAATGCACCGATCATGCCAACACCGACTCGCATGATTATTCCCGTCGAACTCAATTGGGGAAGGATGCCTGAAGCAGTCGTGTTTACGACGGTCTGCGAGAGAATGACTTCAATCAAGAGCGATTTGAGTTATGGAAGTCTGGTAAGACGGGCTATCCTATGGTCGATGCATGTATGAGGGCACTGAACGAGACCAGTTGGATCAATTTCCGACCAGCTCAAGATTTAAACCTGCCTTCGCGTCCGATGCATTATGGCAATCCATGCAATAACCATTCATCAACTGGACGATCGGCATCCCTCGCTGCTCGATCGAATCGTCTGCGGTGGCTAGCTTCGTCCCAACCATGCAAACGTCCCATGTGGCGAGCATTGCAAGTCGATGCGTCAACTGGCAGTAAGATACCCTGAACGAAAACACCGCAAAATTCCTAGAAATACGAATTAACAACAGCAAAACCTCGGTAGTAAGTATAAGTGAATAGCTCGCCTAAGAGGCCGGTTAGTGCTGAAAAAGCATAAAGCCACAATTCGTTTGACCGTGGCCATGTGGCATCCGACGGATCCCTAAGGTTCTTACAAAAGATTACGGCAGCATTAGGTCGCCATGGTTGAGTGTAGCAATTTCGGTCGCCGTCCGGGAGACTTTGAAAATCTGGACATACCGTTCCTAACCTTCGAGGTGTTTTGACTATCTGAAGCTATATGACAAGCATCTCCAATTATTCTGAATTCACCCGACCGATTAGATTCACCCCACCGATATGCTCATCGCAGGGCTCAGCAAGATTGTCATGCCCAAGGTCTGGTTGGTTTCGGGGCGGCCTGCTATTGCTGGTAGTCGGTGTTGCGGGTCTTTATGCGAACGCTGCCATCGGCGGCATCGGTAGCGTGGCCGGTCGGACGCATGGCCATCACAAGTGAATGATGGAGCGCCCTCGTGCAGATAGCGCCGTGGATCTACTCCGGCGATGAATAGGGAGCCGTGGTCCCGTCGCCGCGGCTTACAGTTACCTCGGACCCGTTTCGGGATTCTCGGATCAGGGTCGCGAACGGATCGCCGTTAAAGCAAACCTCGGTGAAAAAAGTGAAGACGGAGGAGTTATCGGTTACGAACATCGGCGAGAGTTTGCCGGCGGTGGTTGTGTAGCTGAATCCACCAAGGATTTCACTTCGCCCACGGCCCGAAGTCTCAAGGAGAGTGCCGCCGCGTTCGGTTTTGTAGCCGAGCACCCAGAGCTGTCCGCCGTTGTTGACGATGTGCTTACCTTCGTTCTCAACGTTGAGCTGGCGTGCCCAAACCTCTTGCTTTGTCAGATTTAAATTGTGAGTAACGAAGTCCTCGAAAAATAGGTCGCCTCCTTCAGCTTCGCGCGTGAACGTCAGGTCGCAGTCTGAGACACTGCGAAAAACGACCGTGCGGCGAGTGTCGATTTCAATGCCACCGTGTATGTAGGCGAAGTGCTCCAGCAATACGACTGGTGACGTACCGTCGGCAATCCGAAAATCTGGTTTCACCTTGCTGAAGTAATCAATCATCCCGCCGACGCCTACGACTCGATGGACTTTGCCGCGAATCACGACTGTGGACTCAAGCAGGTAAGAGCCAGGCAGGAAGATAGTCGTTGCTCCAGAGTCCATTGCCCTTTGGATCGAAGCGGATGAATCCTGTTGGCCAGTCGGGTCCGCACCGAAGTTATCTACATTGGCCCAGGTCTTCGGAGCGTCAGCGGGAACTTCGGGCGGCTCCTTCACAGTCAACCTGAGTGATCGCGGTGCCCCTTGCACTCCTTTTGCGCCCTGTGCCGATGGAAACGGACTCGTCGTTGGGTGCGAGCAATACTCGACAATGTTCGGTCCTAGGGAGCCGGGATGGTCTTCGCCAGTTATACGAACTGCAGCGGACCAGTCTGGTGTTTCAACGTCGCCCAAGGCCCGCCCGTAGCCGGAAGTTTGGATATCTCGCACAAAGATGCGGCCTCCATTGTAGTTGATGATGGCGGGCCACTGGTTGGCTCCTTCCTGTCCCGTAAGGCGCGAGTCGATCACGCAGAGTGAGCCGTAACTGCGAATCGCGGGAACGGCGTTTTCACTGCGGAGTCCGCGAATGCTGATCGCTTGGCCCTCGTTCTCAAAGCCGAATTGTGCTTGGCCGCGCAGAGTGATGTGTTCTAAGGTCTGACCGTTTACCGCATGGGATGTGCTGATGCCGCGCTGAAACCCGATCACCTCACAGTTTCGCACGAGCAGAGGACCGTTCATACCCCGGTGACCGAGATCGAGGCCGACCAGTCCACTCCCTTCGCTAGCGACGAAGCGGCAGTTTCGGACCGCACCGGAATTGTTCGAGTAGAACTGCAGACCGATCGCGCCGGGATTATTTTTGCCAACGTCAAAGGTGATGTCTTGGACGTAGTTGTGGAACCAGTCGGCCGACCCAAAACCACCACACCACATGATGCTCGTGGGCTGCTTCGCATCGTTGAAGGTTCCATCTTTCAGGCGAATCACTGTCTTCATTGCGTTTTGTCCTTGCAGAAAGTTCTTGCCCCATGCATCTTTGCCAGCCGAGTTCTTTTTGGACCAGTTGAGTGTCTTAGTGACCAGATATGTTCCATTCGGGAAATAGAGGAGCTTGTGCTGCCCCATCACGTCATCGAGCGCACGCTGAATCGCGGCGGTGTCGTCCGTCGAGCCATCGCCCCTGGCGAGATAAGGACTCTTTGTGACATCGACGACCGCCGTACTAGTCGGGTAGGCAACGTTCGAGTCCTTATCGAGTGACGCTCCGACGACGGGGGAGTCGGCTGCGAATGCAGTCCCTACTAGGCAGACCATTCCAAGAACAAGCCAGACGACTTGGCGATTCAATGGCGAAGAGAATTCATAACGCAGCATCAGTCAAATCCGATAAAATACAAGTAAAGGAAGTCGCTTCGCAGTGGTGAGAAATATTCTCGGCAGCGCCATGGGACGATGGCTTTGCAAACTAACGGTCGTCGGTCTCTGGCGTTTCGAAACGGGTTGGTTCGTCCCGCAACATGCCGAAGGCGATACCACCAGCGGTCAAGAAAGACACAAACCAGATCGTGGCCGTTTTCAGTTTCTCAAATCCCATCATTTTAAGTACTCCTTGTACGAGTGTTGCGGCTGTCGGGGAAGTCGCGCTAGCCAGTGAACCTGTTGCAAACGCACCGGCCGACTGTGAAGTGGTGGTCGCGAGAGTCGTCAGACCCGCCGCGTGTGCTACTCCTGGAATCAGCCATGCAGCGAGCATCGTGGACGTCAACGCGATTCCCCGACGCACTAGTCGCGACCGCAGTAGTTCGCAACCGCGCTCGAGCCGATCTTTCACCGTCGCCACTGTTACTCCCAGCCGTTCGGCTAACTCGTCGCGAGTCAAACCCTCGACTTGGCATAGCAGGATGACTTCACGGAACAACCGTATCAGCAATTCCCGATCCGTAACTGTTTCGGTAGCGACAGTCTCGGTATAACCGGAGACGCTTTCTCTACTATACAGATTCACAATTCACGGACCTCCAAGTGCTCACTCGCGACAGATTCAACAATAGAATGCCGCTCCGCTGCCGCGCGGCGGTAAAACTTTACAGAATTCTAATCGAAACGTTAGCGGTTCCGTAGAATACCATTGTCAAAATGATATCCGCGAATGACTCTCCGTGGCTGCAAACTGCTTTCGGTCGCTCAGTTTGAGAATTGAAGAATTGCATTCGGTGTCCCTCCCGACGCGAGTCGCGATCGGTAGAGAGAGATGGGAACCTTCTTACAAGAAAGCTGATTGATTGACTGAACAAGTTACTGAACTTTCCTGGCGTGTCCGCGACTAGTTGTATTGAGGGAGAGGGCCGTGCTAAACTTATAGCCCTCACGCAATCGTTCGAGCGCAGCCACTGGAAGACGTTCCCATGGAAAAGATTCGCTTGCTCTTTCTCGCGGCGAGTCCAAAGGTCTCGCCGCTGGGTCTGGACGAGGAGATTCGCGAGATAACGGCCAAGATTCGCGCAGCGGATTATCGCGACTCCCTCGAAGTCGTATCAAAATGGGCTGTGCGGTCTGACGACTTGCATCAAGCCCTTCTTGAAAACCGGCCACATATCCTGCACTTTAGCGGACATGGCACACAGTCGCAGGAATTGGTGTTGCTCGACAGTAAAGGCGACCCCAAGCCCGTTTCGAACGCGGCACTTGCCGACCTGATGCGTGTGTTGAAAGATAATCTGCGTCTAGTGGTATTGAACGCATGCTTTTCGCGACCGCAAGCGGAAACTATCACGCGAGTGATCGATTGCGCCATCGGGATGGACCGCGCGGTAGGTGACGAAGCGGCGATCAAGTTCGCAGCAGCTTTCTACCGTGCGATCGGCTTCGGCCGTTCAATACAAACTGCATTCGATTTGGGCCGGTCTTCGTTGTTGCTGGAAAGTATTTCAGAAGAAAACACACCTACACTGATGTTCCGAAATGGTGTCGATCCAGCAAGTATCGTGCTCATTCAACCGAGCGAAAAAGGGCCAAGCATCACTCCGGAAACAACCACACGCAGTGGCGCGGGCGGCGCGTCGATGAATGCTGGCACCAGTAAGGCCCTGAAGATTTGGCGCGAAAAGCTCGCGTATCTCGAAGAGCAGGAGGCGATCCTCTCTGACCCCGCTCAGAAATTCGCCCTGCTCA
>JANNNN010000097.1:0-2654 GCA_031398555.1 Planctomycetia bacterium
CCATTAGTACAACGCGATCTTTGTCGACGGGATAATTTTCACAAACGAAATCGATAGCTTCCATCACATCCGTTTCACCGGCGCTCTTGAAACCGACGCATTGCCGGCCGAATGGGTGGACGATGATGGCCCCCTCGGGTAGGACTTCACCGTTCTTGTCGAGTCGCTCGCAGATGAAATGAAGGTCGGTGGATTTGTCGCCGCGGCCGTGCAACCAAACGTACAGCGGTAGTGGTTTTTTACTGGTCGCCCAACCCTCGGGCAAAATCAAACCCAAGGGTTGCGGGGAACCATCGACGACCGAGGTAAAACCACGAACTTGGCGTTTAGTGTCATTCGACCAATCGATGCTGCCCAACTTAAACTGCTCGAGACGCATTTGAGCCAGCTTGATCAAGCGATCGACTTTGGCAGCATCTTTGTCTTGATAGAGCTCACGAAATTCGATTGCGAATCGACAAGCTTTGGAGAGGACGCTGATATCGGCGAGGTCTTTTGCGGACAGCTTGGCGGCTTGCTTATCGATCGCGTCGAGTTCACTCGTCCAACGAGTGAGATCTGCATCAGCGATCTCGATGCCCTGTGGGGGTAGCAAGCGTTCGATTTTGACGCAGTCTGCGTCGGCGCGTTCTTGGCAGAGTCCGACTTGCGGCGAAACGGCTTGATGCCAGCAAATCGCAAGTGCAAATTGACAGACGGAAACAAAGAAGGGGACGACGAGCCAACTGTGAGTTCGGTTAAACTGTATCATGGTGAGGCTGCATTCTGGGAAGCTAGGAACTGGTGGGAGCTTCATTTTACACTAGCCACGACTGGTCCTGTGGCTGGATTGCGAAACAAACCGACAGTACTGTTACGCCCTTTCATGCAACCGCTTTCGTACGTAGCCAGGGACAAAGCCATAAACTACTAATAACCACTTCGATGTATCCCGGTTTCTGACGAAACCAGCTACAAAGCCATAAACTAATAACCACTTCGGTGTATCCCCTGTTTCTAACGAAACCAGCTACAAATACCTAAGCTACTATGAAAATTTCGCCGCTTAAATTGGGTTCGAAAATTACTTGTTTGCCAGTCGTGCACGGCAGTGCTGACTGTGCGCATGCGGTGCGGCGTCGAATGCTGGAAAGCAATTTTGATTGTCTGGCCGTCGCATTGCCGGAGTCGTTTCGATCCAACGTTCTTGAAGCGATTCAGTTGCTGCCAACGCCGTCCGTAGTCTTGCAGCGTTGCATGCCGGACTATGGACAGACTTGGGACAGCGATTCAGACGGTGAAGACGATGCAATTGATTCCAACGACTCGCAGGCCGCGTGGAGTTACGTACCGATCGATCCTTGCCAGCCGGTGATTATGGGATTGCGACTCGCGATGGAAGAGCGGATGGCGATCAAGTTCATTGACTTGGAAACCAACGAATTTCAGCCGCAAACAACCGTGCTGCCCGATCCCTACGCGCTCAAAACTGTGCCCCTGGAAAAGTTTGCGACTGCGGTGTTGCCGAGCATCATGCGGCCATTCATCGATCAAGAAAAGCAACGCATTAAGTATATGGCTTGGCAATTGCATGAGCTCGAACGAAAGTACGAGAACATCGTGCTTGTTTGTTCGCTACAGAAGTGGCCGTGGCTGCATGAAGCCTATGCCGAGTTCCGCGGTGAGCCGCCTGAGCACGACGCGGTAGAACCACCGTCGATCTACAGTATCAATCCTAATTCGCTGCTGTTTATGTTTGGTGAGTTGCCGTTCATTACGGGTTTACACGAGCAAGCGCGAGCGCAGTTGGAAGATGATGAGAATGTTACCATCGACGGCGTGAAACAATTGCTCATGTCGGCTCGGAGCAGCTATCTCCAGGACCTCGGTAAACGTGCCCGACGTATCACTCCGATGCACTTAAAGCAATGCTTGAAGTATATTCGCAATCTGACGTTGCTCGAACATCGCATGTCGCCAGACTTGTACACAATTTCGCTTGCCGCCCAGCAGGTGCTCGGTGATCAGTACACGATCCATGTGGTCGAGACGGCGCGCCATTACGCGTTTCAGGGCGATGCGGAGGCGTTTCAAACTGAGGATGCTCCTTATAAGCAAGTGACGTTAGGAATTGATCAATTACGATTGCCGAGCGAAGAGATGGTGAACGTGGTGAGTCGTCTTCCGGGTCCGCCGATCACTTGGCGATCTCTTGAATTGCGACGTCGTCCCGTTAAAGAAGAACGTGATCGCTGGATGACGCAGTGGAATCCTTACTCGCAGTGTTCATGGCCGCCCGAGGATACTTTGATTGAGAGTTTTAGGACTCGTGTGCTTGACCGAGCCAAGGCAATCATGGGTGCCGATTTGGCGCGGAGCGAAAAGTTCTTGACGAGCATCAAGGATGGAATTGATATTCGCGAGACGCTCAGGCATTGGTACGACGGTGATATTTATGTGAAAGTGATGCCGCCAAGTGTCGGGAAACTCGATTGCTGCGTGATGTTGTTTGATGTGCCAGCCGACCCGCGCGACTATCCATGGCAGACGACGTGGTTTGCCGAGCATAAAGACGAATCGACGTTAGCGTTTTTTGCAACCGACTTTAGCAAAGAATTGATTGGGCCGGGTATCGCCCTTGCGACTTATGGTGGTGCGATGTTCTTGTATCCACC
>JANNNN010000180.1:0-6238 GCA_031398555.1 Planctomycetia bacterium
GCGATGTTGTGACTGATGAAGTAAATCAACTGGCCCCGCGCTCCAGGAATGACTTTCTGAAATGCGTTCAGTACGATCGAATTGATCAGCATGTGATTGACGGTGGCAAAGTTCGCTCCGAGCGCCATGTCGTGCAGGTAAGCTTCTGCTTCGCGCGATCCATATTCGGTGTATACCAATTCGGGCTCGCCGCTAGGGAACGCTCGACCACGTTTTCGAAAACTCTGTTGTAGAGTTCGAAATTGATGCGTCGCTAGCGCGTGACCCAGACCGCGCGAACCGCAATGCGAAAGGAACGCGACGCACTGATCGCGCATGCCGAAGTGTTTGGCAATCGCTTGAGACTGCGGATCCTCACTTACTCGTACGATTTGACATTCGCCAAAATGATTGCCGCCGCCGTAGGAACCCAGCTGCTTGTACTTGCTAGCAAAGTCTTTGACAGTCTTTTCGCGAAGATGTTTTTCCAGTCGCAACGCCAGGGGATCACTGCGACCGTCGGTGGCAAAGTGCTGCGCGTCTTCGCAACGATCCGACCACTGCGGGGGAATTCCCAGCGTGTTCAGCAGTTTTTTCGCAGCCCCATGAACGGCTGCGTCGATGCCGGTTTGCTCAGTGATCGGCCGGCCCGGCGCAGCCCGACGACCGCGAGCCAACTTGGACTCGATCTCTTGAATGATCTTCCGACGAACTCGGCGGTCCTGAATTGCTTCGGCCGGGATATCGGTTTGCAGTAGGCTCATAGAACACTTGATATCCACACCGACTGGGCCAGGGTAGATGTGTGTCGGCGAGATCATGACGCTGCCGACTGGAACACCATGTCCCCAGTGCGCGTCCGGATTGAGAACGAGCTGCGAAACGCCGGGTGCCAACCGAGCCGCGATGGCCTGTTGAATACAGCTTGCCCCAAAGCTCTCGCGGATGGCTTCTGTACCGATAACTTGAATCGGCGAAACGGAGTCGCCCAGATCGACGATGCCAGTTGCTTCGCCGGTCACGGTGATACCGGATGCATCGGGTTGTTGTGAAACTGTTTGACTCATGATGGTACGACGCGAAACGTGAGTGTCGGTACTTTGCGGCGCTGAATGGCTCCGGCAACCGCAGTGCGAATGATCCCTGATTTTTGAAAAATGGCCGCTTCCAGTCGCCGGCAACCATCTTCATCTAGTTTTTCTACCGCTTGAAGTAGAATTAGCAGATGCCCAGTATTCGGTGCTGGTTGAACATCGAGCACGAGCGCGTCCCAGTCTGAATCCTGGAGCGCTTCTGGAATGATAAATTCCAATGCGTGGCGGACTTGCGAACAAAGCTGAGCCGCTTTGCGATCGACTTTGCTTGGCGAAAACGCGGTCTCTCGTGCATCATAACGAGGATCCACGCCATCATCAGGCTGGAGTGACCTGGAGAGCTCAGAATTGTGCTTAGCGGTGTTTTTGCGATGCTTCATGACCACAACGGACACCCCGGTCACCCTGAAAGGTTCACCTATTTTGGTCTCCGAATTTAAATTCCCGAAGCGCCATATTTTCGAACGCTGTGGCTTCGAATGAAGCGGGATTCGCCTCAAGCCTTTCGCTGGCTTCGGCGAGTTCTGTCCAACCCGCGTTGGCGGCGGCGCCGCGAAGACGATGAGCGATTAGTTGAATGGTCTTGAAATCTTGGCTATCGAAGGCTTCATTTAGCCGAGCTATTTCCGAGGGTAGCTGCTCGATCAGCATACGGCGCAGTTCCGTTCGCAATAAGTCGAACTCTGTTGGAAGCTCAAGATTACAAAACACTTGCCTTCGATTATGAGCATCCATGATAGGCTCGAGTTGTGTGTGTAACTCCTCAAACTCGATCGGTTTATTGAGAATACCAGCAACGCCGATTTCGGAGGGGCAACTCTCGCTGCTAAAGTGGCTGTCGGCTGTCACGATATAGATTAGCGATTGGGTTCCGGCAGGCAATGCACGAATAGTACTTATTAATCCGAGACTTTTCTGCTGCCCAATGTGTAGATCCAATAGAATAAGGTCTGGCAGCCTTTCCTTATACAGCGTCAGTGCACGTGCAAGGCTATTGGTACTATAGGACTTTATGCCAAGTCGTTTCAAATAGACTCTCAGTAGCAAGCGGTTTACTTTTGAATCATCAACGATGAGTGCCGTTACAGGTTTGAGCATCGTGTTATGTGTTGGCGATTTTCTCGAAGTCGTCGGTCGACTGCGTAGGGGCCGCGAGTCATCTGCTTTGGTGATTTTGGTTGGCAATCGGACCGAGAACGTGCTTCCTTCGCCCAGCTTGCTCACTACAGCTATCGTTCCTTGCATTGTCGCGACCAGCGAAGCGGTAATGGGCAATCCCAGTCCAAGGCGTGGGCCAATTACCTGTGGCCCGTCAAACGGATCGATCTGCACAAAGTTCTCAAAGATACGGCCCTGATTTTCCGGCGCGATGCCACGCCCTGTATCGCGAACCGAGATGTTTAACCACACCTGGTCCGAATCGCCGTGGGACTCATCAAGCCAGGTGCGGCATTCGATCCCGCCTGTTTCCGTGTAGCGGACTGCGTTTTGTATTAAGTTGATCAGGATCTGCCGAACTCTGTACTCGTCTAATAAGCAGCGCGAACCCTCGGGTAACTCATTCACCGAATGCAGTTTTAACCGCTTGCGTCGCGCGTGTCCATTCATTAGTTTGACACAATCCTGAGCTAACTTGGCTACATTCGTTTCATTCGGGTGAAGTATTAAAGGGGAGCCACTTTCGGCGTTTGAAACATCCAACAGATCGTCAACAAGGTGCCGCAAGTTCCGCGAAGCGTTGTAGGCCAGATCGGCGCGTTGCTTTTGGCGGTATGACAATCGACCATGCCGCAGCAATCCGAGCATTCCAAGAATAGCGTGAAGTGGGGTCCGCAGTTCATGACTGACACGGGCGAGAAACTGAGTTTTGGCGCTATTGGCTTGCTCAGCCGACTCTTTGGCTAATTCCAACTGATTAGTTACCGCCGTCAGTCGCAGGAATGCTCGGTTTAGCGACGCGATGGCGGGCGCGAAAATGAAAAGACCTTCACTGACCAAGACCAGCATGGTAGCGATCAGAAGTCCACGTTCGATCCACTGAAGTTGGCGAACCCGTTGCTTGGCTTCGAGTTCGTATTGAGCGACTATAGTATCCATCGATAACAGAAAAGTATCACTATGCTTGAGCAGTGCTGTCCGTTCTTCGTCGTCGATCAATTTTAAGTTCGGGTCATTTGCCCGTGATAAAACGGACTTAACAATTTCTTCAACGCGAATAAAGTCGGGTTCGATCTTCGCGAATAGTTCATCGACAGCCAGGCTGTTAGCTCGTGCAAGTCCCACGGCACCGGATGCATTGGCAAGTCCTAGGTGGTTGGCGCGCCAGACTTTAAGAGATGCCTGCAGATCTGCCAGCGATTGTTGTGTAGCTGATGTTCTTTCAGGTCGTTCGGACTGCGAATTGAACTGAGGCGATTGGCTACCGGCATCTAGAGCCAAGATGATGCGTGGAATGCGTTGGCTCAACATCCGCTGACGTCCAGCGATGTTGACTGTGGTTGAATCGCCTTGAAGAGTTGCGAGCGACCATTGGACGAGTGCCTGTCCAGTTAGGGTCAGTACTGCCACCATGCTGAGCGCAAAAATATAGAGCCATGTGATGGTGCGAGTTTGAATGGCAGCGGGGGGGTTAGTAGGACTGTTGCTAGCGGGCATGCTCAACCCACTTCTGAGGAGGCATCATCAAAGGAGTCGGAATCGGACAATCGCGTGACGTCGATACGAGTTGCGACCACCTTTTTACGCAGGCTTGTACGCGTCATTCCTAGTATCTTTGCCGCAGCGGCTTGATTGCCTTGCGTGTGTCGCAGGACGAGTGTTAGCAGCGAACGGTCGAGTTCAGCAATCGCATCGTCATAAAGGTGATCCGTTGCAATGCTGAGGCGGTCCTGAACGAAGCGAGCGAGATTCCAGGGGCTAAACTCACCGGTCGATTCGTCTTCATCCGTTTCACGCACCAGCGATAGTCCGCAACCAAGTGCTTGGTACAGCGCCGCGCTTGCTAATACGGCGCCCTGAGATTCATGCAGTGCTGTTCGTAGCACGCTCTTCAACTGGGCTACATTACCCGGCCAATCGTGACTGCGAAGGAGGCTCAACGCAGAGGTACTAACGCGCGGTGGTCCTTGGTTTTGATTGGTAGCCGTCACATGTGCCAAGCGTAGCATGAAGTGTGAAACGAGCAGCTCCAGATCTTCTTCGCGTTCGCGAAGCGCCGGGACGCGAACCGTATAGGGGCTGAGGAAGTAATAGAGATCACTTCTAAGGATACCGCGTTCGAGCAACTGACGGCTTGGTATCGACGTTGAAATAATCAGCCTCGTTGCGGTCGGGCTATTAGCCACAATACTTTGCAAAGTTGCTAGCAATTTCGTTTGTGTTGCATTCGTTAGTGAAGTAATTTCTTCCACCAGGAGTGTCCCGCCGCGACACTGCGGAAAGCATTGTTCGAGCGACCGATTTTCCGCCTGTTGCAGTGCTTCGGTCAGTTCCTCGCAACCAACTTTGAGAAACTCCGCTTGCTGTCGCGCGCCATAAGAATGAACTGTGCGTGCGACCATCTCCTTGCCAGTGCCAACTTCTCCTTCAATCAATACTGGGTCATGCAAGTTAGCGAGGCGACCGATGTTCTTGTAGACCTCTTGCATCGCGCGGCAGCGTCCAATCAAAACGTCGCTCTCACAACTGTCAATTGAAGCGCTGTCAACAAGCACTGGAAGACGTGTTAGCGCGCGGTATTCGAGAGCTTCGTTCAGACGTTTCTTAAGCAGACCGAAGTTGATAGGCTTGGTGAGATAATCGAAGGCCCCACGCTTAATAGCTTCGATTGCCGTGTGTGCTCCAGAGTGTGCAGTAATATACACAATGGGGCGAAGGCGATCATAGGCAACCAGTTGCTTAATTTGGTCCAGGCCTAGTCCATCGGGTAGCATGTGATCCAGGACGATGACGTCATAACGTTGTTCGGACGCAAGTCGGAGTCCTTCAGCAATGGTCAATGCGGAAGTCATATAAGTCGATGCACCGGGGATTAAGCCGTGCACGAGCGTTACCATGCTGGGATCATCGTCGATAACTAAAATTCGAGCGGTTTTTTGTACGGGAACAGACATCCGAGAGCCGTCATGTGAACTTAGGTTCGCCGCAGCATGCCGCCACATGTAAGGAGAACAGATTGAATCCAATTGAGATCTGAAACTGATTGTAGCTGCAACGTGGCCATCCGGCGACTTTGGGCGGGCCGGATTATGGGCGTCCCACCCAATGTCACTCACTTTGTAGCGGAACCGGCGCGAGCCGTCCGGTGAATGCCTTGATTTGATTGAAAAACCGGGCGGCTCGCGCCGACACCGCTACAAAACAAACACAAAGTGAGTGACATTGGGCGTCCCAGCCGCGTTTTATACTGTTGGTTAACAGTGCTGGTCGCCGCATTAGAAGTTGTAATGCCACTGGGTGTAAAAGAAGTCTGCATCCCCATTGAACAGAGCGGCACCCACAGAATTAGTGCTAGTATCGTAGAAATTGCCAGCGAAGAAGTGGGAATAACCCATAACGAGATCGCTGCGAGAGTTAACTTTATAAGTACCAAGCACATCGATTTCATGACCAAGGTCTTTACTCCCGACCGTTCCGCCCGGGTTAAAGGCTCCGCCACCGACGTTATAAGGCCCTTGGTTTCCGTTACTCAAAGCAAAGTAGTGATACCAAGTTAAGATGGTCAACTTTTCAGTGGGATTAAAGGTGAACATCGAGTTGATATCGTGGATGTTTCGGCGAGCGTAAAAGTCCATGAAACCTAAGTACTTGTGACCGAGCGGAAAAAGTTGATTCCAGCCATTGTTAATGGAATCATCGCCACTGGCCCAGTCGTAAAATAGCCACAGGGTTGGCTTCGACTCGCCTTTTAGTCTTCGCCCTCCTCCAAAGGTCAATGAAAACGCCGAAATGTCGGAACTGTCTGGATTGCGGCCGAACTGGTATCCGAACTCGTTATCCCAAAGAAATCCGTCCGCTTCGCCTTTCAGTAGAGTACCGAGGGTGTGGACGAGAGTAAAAGTGGTATTGTCTTCAAACCCTAAGTAATAGGTGTCAATTGGATTTTTGAATGTTTTGTTCGAATTGTAGACACCATAGAGAACTTGGTTTTGGTTCGGCGAGTCAAA
>JANNNN010000185.1:0-2034 GCA_031398555.1 Planctomycetia bacterium
CCAATTGCAGAAGATAGGTCTCCCACCATACTCCGTTCTCTTGAATATAGTGGCCGCCTCCATGCAGATTCTTAGCGTCAAACTCAAATGAAAAGTCCGTCACACTTTCGGGTATCGAGTAGCTCCAAGCCGAGTTGTTCAGCCGTTCGAGGACACCGTTACGACCTGCCTCTGGTCCAAGGTACTTGCCGGAGCCTGGTCCCGAGTTATCAAGGCCAGAATAAACATATCCGTTTTTGTTCCAGCTTTCATTGCCGACTTTATACCACGAGTCCTGACCGATCAGTCCTCCTACCGTGAGGTTGTCAAAGTCGTAGGTGGTTTGCGAGTTGATAATGCTGCCGACCCCGCCGTCATCATCGGCTACGACTAGGTTGATGCCGTACTGGCCTTCGTCAATTGGAACAAAGAGGAACGTCGAATTTTGATTATTGGTGGCAGGGTAAGGGACTCCATTCTTTGTGACGCTCCACAGGTAGCTATGCGTGTCGAGGAGACCCGGGTCAGTAACAGTACTACCAAGTGTGACCTGAGCTCCTTCGGTCATCGCCACTGGAAAGTTGGTAATTTGCACTGTGGGTGCAACATTTACCAAGGTGACGACGAGCGTTTTGATATCGCTCAGACCGTTAACATCGGTAACCCTGAGAGCTATGGTGCGGGTCATTGGATCATCGAGGTTTCCAGCATTGAAGGTGCCAGTAACTCCCGTAGAATCGACCGTAAAGCTGTTTTGCTGGTAGTCGAAATCCCATTCGTAAACAGCATTACCAGTTACCGAAGAGCCTCCGCCGTTGTAGGCGACCACAGATCCCTCTAAGACTAAACTTGAGCCTTGAATAATTGCGGTTGGTGGAATCAGGAACGTCGATTGAATTTCCGTCGCAGAAAGTGCTCGATTATAGAGACTTACTTCATCTAGATTGCCACGCAAGTAGTTGGGGATGCTTGCGACGGCAGTTCGCCCAAACTGAAGTGGACTATTGGTTGTGCGAATTGTCCCTGAAAACGTTTCGGAGGACTCGAGTACGCCATTGACGTAAAGCTTATGCTGAGTGCCGTCGTACGTGCTTACTACTTGATACCACTGGCCAGCAACTGGGCGGCGACTCGAAAAAATCTCAGTACGGCCATTGGTCGTTACGAGCGTCGAATAGAATTTTCCAAAAATCGAACCACCTGAGCCATCCTCGCGCACACGTGCCAGAGAATAGGCCCTCAGATTGGGTGCACCTGGATCGTCCTTCCAGATGAATGTCTCATACTGGTTGTCGATAACATCCATACGAACCCATGCAACCATCGTCAGAGCATTGGTGAAATCTAAACTCGGATGATCCGGTACTTCCACATAGTCGTTGACACCGTCAAACGTTAGGCCAGTGCCAGTGGAGCCGTTTGTCCAAACAGGGCCATTGATCAATTGTCCATCATTTTCACCAACACTGTCCGCGGCAATTGTTCCCGTTCCTTCCGAAAAGCTCCACAGTGAGACACGACCGGCAATTGCCACTGTGGTGGTAGCAACGCTCGTCAGGCCTATTGAATCCGTTACTCTTAAGGCTATTGTTCGCGATTCGGCATTCGTAAGTGAACTCGCATTGAAACTTGGTGTTGCTCCTGTCGCATCGGTGTTAAAGTTGACCCCGTCGTAGTTCAGGTCCCATTCATACGCAGCCACAGATCCTCGAACAGAGGTCGAGGCTGCACCATTGAGTTGAATCGTTTGCCCTGCAGCTACTGTGTATGGACCGCCAGGTAGTGACCGGGGCGGAGCCGCCTGATAGCGTGCAAGTACTTCACTTTGAGAAATCGCACGATTGTCGATTGATACTTCTTCCATTTCGCCCGCAAAGTCGTCAGTAGTGCCGGGCCAATAATGGCGCCCGATTAATAGCGGTTGATTGGTAGGCGGAATGCTCGATACAATCGTCGCCTGCGATTCCAGATTCCCATTCACGTACAGACGCTGGGTATTGCCATCGTATGTTCCAACGATGTGATACCAAACATTGGCGATGGGGTTGAAAGTAC
>JANNNN010000226.1:0-6460 GCA_031398555.1 Planctomycetia bacterium
GCCCGCAGCAGGGATTGCAACAGCCAATTGAAGACATATCCAGGTTGTTCATGCCTTAGCCGGAGCGGTGCTTGACCAATCCGCTGGGCGAGTTCACAAAGTTGATCGAGAACGCTTGGTTCAGTCGAATCGCAGCCAACGATATCCGCTACTGACTCATGTTGAACTGGAACATGAAAATGAAAATGCGCAAACCGCTCGGGGACAATAACAAATCGAGCGAGCATTGTCGGCGTAAAGTAGGAGCTGTTCGAGGTGATGATGGTTGGCGACGGATAACGCTTACTGAATTCACTTAGCACTCGTTTTTTCAGCGAAATCTGTTCCGGCACCGACTCGACGACCAACTCAATGCCTTCGACAAAGATCTGCTCAGCGATCTGAACCTTGGTTAGCCAATCGGCAGTGACGGCCGGAGAGCTTGATTCAATAGGATCACTAGCGATGGAGCGCATCCACTCGATCGACTGGTCACAAATGGCGCGATGTCGATCGAATAGCCAGACGTCGACGCCGTGCTGGGCCATCCGGGCGGCGATTTGACGGCCCACCCAACCCGCACCGACGATCAGCACACGCTGTATAGGTTTTGAAGCTGACAATGGCGTTGACGCCATGCGTATTCGACTCCGGAAAAAAGACTTAGCGCCTAATGCAACAGACGCCATTCTCTAAACATCTTTTCAAGAAGGCGCAACAATCAGGCTTCACGGTACTTGCAAATGTGAACTGTGTGTGGTGAGCCGTTCCACGCACATTGTGAAAGCTCACAGGTACAGTTGAGGCAAACGGTTTGTGGAGACGCGCTCGGCGGAGCCTCGTTCTCCCGCAACCACCATCTCACGTACTTGGCGGTAAGAGACCATTCTAACCACCGGCGGACGTTAGGTAACTCGGGTCAGCTTGCCAAAGGTAGAGAAACGTGGGCAAGGTACTGCGATCCAGTCCGGGCATTTTGATAGGCAGTAGCGAGTAAGGCGTATTGGGAGTCACATCGAACTGCGAGTAAGCGCGATCGTTGTCCCTTCTCAACATTACTACTGGCGATTCAATCCCTAAATTGCATCTAGTTCTAGCCAGTGCAATTGCGTCGTCCAGATATCCAACCTCATCTACCAAACCATTTTCCAGGGCTTCCGCTCCCGTGAGAATCCCTCCGTCAAAATTCGGTGCGTGACCAGCGGCGTTTGGTCGTACCAATTTGACATGATTGATAAACCGGTTGTGAAACGAGTCCGCAATTTTTTGTAGCGTCGCTCGTTCGCCTTGCTCCATCGCTCGTTCCGATGACGCGATATCGATCTGATTGCCTGACTTGATAGGCTCCGAAGCAATATTGAATTGGCCCAGAGTGTCTTCCAGGTTGTAGACGTTAAGAATCACTCCGATACCGCCGACGATTGATGTTGGATGAGCGATAATTACATCGGTATGAGCTGCCAAGTAGTACGCCCCACCCGCTCCAACGTCCATTAAACATGCGACCACAGGTATCTGCGTTTCTTGGCGGAAGCTGATTATGTCGCGACTCATGATGTCCGACGCTGTCACGCCACCCCCAGGACTGTTGATTCGCAAAACGACCGCTCGAACCGTTGGGTCCAAACGTAAGGCATCCAGTTTCTCGCGAAATAGGGCCACGGGGTTTTCGTTCATGGACCCGAGGCCACTGATGTTCTTATTGATTAAGATTCCATCAACATCGATGATTGCGACTTTGCCAATCGGTGCACAATTCGATTTGTTTCCCGAATGGATCATGACGCTAATAAGTCGCGAGGCGGTGTTATCGGTCTTCATGCTGGTGTTCATATTGCCGGACATTTTCATGTCACCGGCCATTTCCATCTTGCCGTCCATTTTCATGTCACCGTTAACATCCATTGCGCCATGCATCAAAAACGGACGGCTGCGACAGCCCAGTCCAATGATAATGGTCAACAATAGAATTAAACGAAGCATAGCTAGCATCCGGCAGAAACCGCTTGGCGCATTAGAAACGCATCAAAGGTTGAATCGGTTACCAAGGGAATGCTGAAACGATTCGACGACGGCTACTTCGGAAGAATCGAAACAATCGTCATCAAGTTGTTCTGGTCCGAACAGTTAGTGAAACTATTCCGCCGGGAATGTTTCGATGGGTAACTCGAAGGCGGCGGCTTCGCGGTCGTTGCGAACGACCAATACATTGCCGGCGAGGGCTAGATTGTTCCAGGTTTTGCTGAACAACGCGTTGAATTTACCGAACTCATGGTGCCCTTCAGGTGAAGCGGCAACCAGAACGATTTCGCCAGACTCAGCTTGGATGAGCAACTTGTCACCTACTAATAGCATTTGCCCGTGACCGTAGCGGCCTCGCTTCCAGCGGCGTTCGCCGTCGCTAAGGTTGAGACAAGTCAAGATGCCGTTATCGAGTCCGTAGATGTGCTGGCCGTGGACGACAAAGTTGGACATTTTTGATTTTAGGTTTTTCGATAACCAGACTTCGACCACTTTGAACCGCTCGCCACTGCGCTGGATCTCAAGCAGTGCGGTGCCGCTATCATAGCCGGACGAAATTAGGACTCGTGCCGTTTGCGAGGCATCTTGTGATTCAACAGCCAAAACGACGGGTTGGGCGACATTCACTCTCTGAGATTCACCTTGAGTAAGCCAAGGGTGCAACCAACGTGGCGTTCCATCCATGGCATAGGATCGCAACCCAGCTCCATTGAAACTAAGTACCTGGCGTTCGTTACAAATTTGTGACTGAGTCGGTGACGAGTAAGCAGCCCGGTCATCGCCGTTTCGCCATAGTTCATCGCCGGTATCCAATGAATACGCAACGGCCGATGCACCTTTACCAGCGCCGGGTGTTACGATGACTTGGTCGTCAATAATTAGCGGCGAACCTGACATGCCCCAAAGTAAATTTTCTTGCTCGGGACTTGGCAGCGTCTCGCGTACCCAAATCAGCTTGCCCGTACTCAGTTCTAGGCAAGTCAACGTTCCATTGGCACCCATCGAGACAACTTTCCCCGCGTGAATCGTCGGAGTTGAACGTGGACCGTCGCCATGTTCGTCTTCGAAGCGGGAGGGCTCTGCGTGACACCACAGCTCTTCACCAGTTCGCAATGCATAACACACTACACATTCGGACTCACCGCGTTGTTCGAGATTGATTGCTGCTCCACCGACTACTGCGAAGCTCGACCATCCCAAACCGACAGGATGTCGCCATAGCAACTTGGGCGGTTGTTGCTGCCAATCGGACGCAAGTTCAACGCATGAGACCTTCGCATCACGCTTGGATCCTAAAAAGCCAGGAAAGTCACTTTTGGTCTCTGCAAACACTGTATTTTGCTCGACGAACTTTTTCGATGAACTAGAGGCCGAAGTCAAATAGGTCGTGATCTCTTGTTCCGCAGTCGGTGACCATCGCCATGCAAGCCGCGGAATCATGTTTCCATAGAAGCTCTCAATGCGAACCGTTCGATAAAAAGCAAATCCGAAGATTCCAAGCAGTGCTGTTAGCACGACCATGGTTTTCAGTTTCGGACGAATACATGCCAACAAAATCGCTGTTGTTAAAAGAGTAATCCCGATCATCGTCAAGGGGAAACGCATCCCGTCGAGGCCGAGATAAATTGAGCGTGTATCGACCTCGCGAAGCGAGCGGACGATGGTTATTGCGAGTCCTAAAACTATTCCGACGCTCAATGGCATCATGATCAAAAACCAGGGAGAGCATTTTTCAGCTGCTGGCTTCGAGGAAAAGGGCTGGTCGCCTGCCGAATCGGTTTGTGGAGCGATCATCAGTTTGAACTCGTAAAGCGTGGTTAGATTTGTGGATGATCAAATCTAGACCGTGCTTCACGTAGAAGCTGAGCGCTTCGCGGAAACTGCCTCAACCTTCCGCAGCGATCGAAACGACTTTAACGATTGTGCGTTAGGAAGCAATTCCTAGTTTGCTGTGCCACTAGCTTCCCTATTGCATCCGGGAATTCGAACGCAATAGAGAAAGGCCGGTGAAACGGAGTAAGTGAGCCTACTTTTCATGCCTCGCCCCAACACAAATCAACAAGGCAAGAAAGTTGCGGACGTTACAACGCCACAGCAACTGAAGACCATCCAATGCGCTAATTCTATTCTCCTGGGTGCATTAATGCTGCATGGCGAGGCGGTTGGTTTGCCTATTTAGCGGGTGCAAGCGCGGGTTGCTTCTGACCAGCTTCAGCCGTTGGTGTCGGATCGGCGTCGAGATCGCCGAGTGCGTACTGCAGTCCATCGAGCATGTGTTTGAGAATCGCGGGTTTGGTAAATGTGTCTTCGCGATGTCCAAAATTGGTGTAAAAGACTCGCCCTTCGCCAGCTTTATGCAACCAAGACACGGGGACTTCGCGGGGGCCGTCGTTGATCAACTTCGAAACGTCATTCTGGTTCATGTCCAAACTCACCAACACGCGAAGTACCTTTGTGCCAACGTATGTTTCAGGTTTGTATTGATAGATCTCATCTGTGTGCCAAAAACCTTTACCACCAAAGGCTTTGTTGAGCACATGTTCGGGGTCGTCGAGTTTAAAGGCCCAAGTGCCACCTGCGTTCCAGGGATGTCCACCGAACTCGCCACCGACCATGGCACGACATTCTGGATGTCTACCAAAATTATCGCTGGCCGCATGGATGCCAACCAAGCCTTTTCCACCGCTGACGAAATCAAGAAAAGCGTTTTGTTGTTCGGGTTTAGGGAACTGCATACTGGTGGTGCTGTTGAGCAAAATACAGTCGTATTTCTTCAAATTCTCGGTATTGAAAACATCGTAAGTATCGGCCAAATCTGCCGTGAACGCGCCGCTCTTCTTGCCCATCATTTCGAATGCATAGTTGCCATGAGGAATAGAGCTGTGAATGAAGGTTTCGCAGCGGTAGAAGACTAGCACGCGGCGCGCCTGCTTAGGTTTCGCGTCAGCTTCTTTGGGCAGTGCATCTTCGATAGCTGCTTTTTGTTCCGCTGAAAGTGGCTTGAAACTATCGGCTTTCTTTTTTGTCCACGGGTCGGTTGCGTCTTGAGCGCATGCACATGACATAGTCGTTGCAAGCGCAATCAACCAAACGAGATTCTTCATGGGTATGTCCTTGGCGTGAATGTGACCAGAGATTCGCGGCGAACTTGGTGTTTGCTCAACAAGCTACGCCTCGATTTGTAATTGACGGGGGTCTTCATTGTAGTTCAGCGACTCATCGCAAGTCTAGCCGTAGGGCATTCAAGCAGCGATCCCAAGAAGGCCAATCTCATACGTGACCGACTGGCTGAACAATTCGATGTACATGACAATGTTGAATTGTTCGCGTTTAAATTTCAAATGGACGGATCCTTACCGAGTAATCGGATGGTCAATAGGTAGCCACGATTATTGAGGTAGCGGAAGCCCTCAAGGGCTTGTTGATTTTACGGTAACCCGAAGCGTAAGCGAGGGATCAGACGCCCCTCGCTGACGCTTCGGGTTACCATCGGATCCGAATATTTCGTGGCAGTGAAAAAATCAATAAGCCCTCAAGGCTTTCGGGGAGTTGTCAATTTGCTGAAATCAACGAAATGCTTGACGCATTCCGCTACCCGAAAATTAAAATTGGACAGAGCACTAGCACTAGTCTTCAACGCCCGGCGCAACGCGTTGCTTGATCATGTAGCTGCCGAAAGCGATCACCGCTAGGATGCCCAAGAAAATGAATAGAGCCACCATACGTGAAACGCCCAGCACATCCGAAATGCCGGTTATGCAAATATCATAAATTACCACTCGGATGAACCAACCGATAATTGAGCCCATGCCGCCGCCGCGAGCACCTAGCAATGAAAAGTTCCGCATCTCATCAATCTCCGGAAAATATTACTTAATGGCTTTACTGCTTACCCCAGACACCGCCTAACAGTCGACTTTCGCAATTCCAACACGGAAATTCTACCAAAATCGAATCTCGTTTCCTATCTGAAAGATCCACGTTATTCAAATTGACTTTTGTTTCGCAAAATATGGTGATAGTGCTGCGCGAATCGGTGAGCCTCGTCGCGGACGTATTGCAGTAGTCTTAGGCCAAACGCATGGCGACTTAGCACCAACGGTTCCGAGTCGCCGGGCAAAAAAACCTGCACCTCTTGATCGAGGGCAAGGACAAGCAGGAGCTCGCACGTGGCCTGAAGCTCCTCTTCTCGCGCATCGCGTTCGCCGTGAATCGCGTCGCGCGCCGCCACGGCAGCCTCTTCCGCGAGCGCCATCACCGCCGCGCGCTCACAACGCCGACCGAGGTGCGTCGCGTGCTCGTCTACATCCTGTTCAACAAGCGCAAGCACGACGTCCAGCGCGGCGACCTGAGCGAGGTCGCCTTCGGCGCCCTCGACCACATGAGCTCGGCGCCCTGGTTCATCGGCTGGGATCCATCGAACCGGCCAAGCGATTCACTCTTGGCGAAGAGCAGGGAG
>JANNNN010000267.1:0-6259 GCA_031398555.1 Planctomycetia bacterium
TGCGAAGGACTTGGGCGGCTTGGCGATTCAGCATGTAGGCACCTGTACCACATAGTCGCGTAAAGTTGATGGCAATCGAATAGCCATGGCCAAGCTGTACAAAGCGACGCGGATTTCCATTGTGAAAGCCCGACAGACGCAGAATATCCCAGTCGTCGCTGAATGTCGTTGCCTCCTGCACAATGGAGTATAAGTTTCTAACGGGTCTGATGTCGTCTTCGCAAATGATCCCAAAATCTTCATTCGATTCGAGAAATGTATCTATAGCAAGAAGGTGACTTAAGTAGCAGCCTATCTGCCCAACATTCGGCAGTTTGCCATGTCGCCTGCGGTAAAGACGCTCATCGAACTGCGGAATTGGAAATTTAAGCGTTCGACCGTTTATGCCCGAAATGCGCTTGTATGGAATTCCCGTTAATGTGAACGCAGACTCGACGTGCGACCATCGTTCGACAGCGCTGTCCATATTGATAATGTACGCGAGCACTACGCCTACCCTTTCAATAACGAAGGTTCGAGTCTCACCGATGGGGAACCCAACTATTCAATGTTTCTAACGATATTGGCAGCAGTCTGCCAATAGAGAGGTTTCCCAAATTCCCCACCTGCGTGTCAAGAGATGTTGAAAATGCCAAAACGGCAGAATGTAAATTTGGCATACAAAATCGGACCACGTTCGCTAACTGCCGATGCTACCTCCTTCGTCGAGTACATCTTCTGGGTTCCAAAAAACAATGAAATGGAAATGTCAAATCAGAAAGTGGATTACAATGACTGCAAACAAGTCGGCAGTATCTACGCCGCGCAGCTCATCCGTCGCCTACGAATTGAAATCGAACGATTGCAAGACTAAGCTACGTTACGTATAGCGGAATGACGTAGGGACCTTCAGGGATGAAGGCAACGCTGGGGTCGTGGCTTCGCTCGATGCTGTCAGAGATCGCTCGCTCTATACTTTCAATGATCTCGACTCCAGTCGCTTGACAATCGGCCTGGCTTAGATTGGGGCTGTAAAGTAACACTCGTCCGACGTTGGTTGCCCTGGTTTGCATTTGACTCTGCCAACCGTCGATGTCTGCAAGCGGCTTGAGACAAATCGAGTCCAAGAAGCCGTTTGTTCCTTGACGTATTAGGCTTAACTGAGATTCACGGAATTCGGATGACCCTAACCCCTCCTCGCAAGCGCTCGCAATAATCAACGTACCGCCATCGCTAAGGATCTGGATCGGACCTACCATGCCTTTGACGGTTTGGTAGTAAGTTTTGTCGAGCGGATATCCGGCGGCGCTAGTCACGACGGTCGAGAACTTGCGAGGCACAGGAATTTCCGCGTAGCGACGGACGAAGTCAACCGCTTGCAAATGACTTTGTTGACACTCTCCGAAATTGACAAAGCTCAGTTCACGCTGCTCGTCGATGACAGTATTCACAGCGAAGACTGGCCCTAGCGCGTTTAATATTTCTAGCTGACCGCGATGCAGTGGGTTCCCGTCGAGATTGCAGTTGGTCGCTTTGATATTGCTCATGAAGCGATAATTGTGAAAAGTTCGAATTGTCTCCTCACCGGCCACTCCAGGCGCAATCACCTTTCGACCGCCCGAATATCCCGCCATAAAATGGGGCTCGACCAGTCCTGTGGCAATTCGAAGCTGAGCCTCAACAAAGCGTCGGTTGAGCACGATGGGGATTTTGTCCGTGGGCGTTTCACCCAAGCGGACCATCGACGCTCCATCCCGCGCATCGTGATTCTCGATACGAACATTGTCAAAGACCCATCGATCACCGACCAACTCCAGTAACTCGTCTCCCACATTCGGTCGATGCAGTCCCGTCGCGACCAAGATCGTGATCTTCTCAAGCGACACGCCCGAGTCAAGTAAACTTCGCACAAGCCTAGGCAAGATTAAACCGTTTGGCACCGGACGCGTGATGTCGCAAATGACGATACAAACCGTCGGCTGTTCCTTCCCCAACGCACTTAACGATGGGCAACCGACGGGGTCTATTAGAGCCCGCTCAACTGCTCGACCGGGATTGTCCAGGATGGGCATCGGCTCCTTTCTAAAAACATGCGGCATGCATTCGTGAGGAACCGAAACTCGCAAAAAGTCTCTGCCGAATGGAATCGCGATTTTATTCATCAGCACTTACCGATCCGAAGATCTTTTCCGCACGCGTCAACTGCACTCGCGTGCAAAATGCTGAGTCGATTCGGCCTAGCCACACTCTAAATGTACCCAACTGAATTCAACAAATTATGCTCATAGATGATTTTATCAATTTTCTGCAGATTCAGCGACCGTTGGCGATCGCTGGATGACCTGCCGATGGGCTACGATATAGTCCAACGATTCGAAAGACATTTTACAACGATCAAGTCAGAGAGATCAATACGTATGCCAAATTCAATGAGTAGGCTGCTCGCGACGTCGCTCTTTGTCCTAATTTCAGGTGCGATCCTTCCCGCCCAAGACGCACGCCAAGCCACGAAGCTCGACGACCTGACCACTGCAGAATTCAAGGCACTCGAAAAAGTGACCGAGAATAGCGTTACCGGTACGATTTCTTTTCTCGCTTCAGATGAGATGGCTGGACGTGGTACTCCATCAAAAGAGTTCACGATTGCAACAGCCTACGTGGCTTCGCGATTTCGAGCCGCTGGTGCCAAGGGTTTAGGCAAAGAGGGCAGTTACTTTCTCGAGTCTTCGGTCGATACCGTACGCACGCCAGAATCGGGCACCATCTTTCAAGTTACCAGTGGAACAACACCCCCATTTACACTGTTCAACGCGACGTCTAAATCATTTCAATTCGAGGGCAAAATTCCATTAATCGACAAAGACGGAGCTCTCGCTGGAGACAAAGCCGGGCCAGCAGCAATCGTTTGGGATGGTAGCGCTGATGCCAGCCCAAATGCTGCTGTGTCTATGTTGCGACGCCGTGCGGTGACACTAGCTGGAAAAAATGTAACTGCTTTGTTGGTGATCGCACCGGCGGAAAGTGAGCTATGGAAAGTTGCCTTGCAAATGCAACATGAATCGCGGCCGGATGCCGCGCGTGGCCGTGTTGAAGTTCCCATTCTCTTGGTCGCCGAGAGATCCTGGACAGACGATAGTCAGTGCAAATTGAAACTGCCCGAATTGTTGAAGGAAAAAGCTAGCGTGCGAAATGTCGTGGCCGTCATCGAAGGCAGCGACCCGGTACTGAAGAAAGAGGCAGTTTTCTATTCGGCTCATCTCGATCACCTTGGCGGAAATGGCACCGGAGAAGACAAGATTTTTAACGGAGCCGATGACGACGCTAGCGGGGTAACCGCAGTGTTAACTTTGGCTGACGCATTCGGAGCTCTAGAACCCAGATCAAAACGTTCAGTCGTTTTTATCACCTTCTGGGGTGAAGAACGCGGAATGCTTGGATCAAAAGAACTCGTCGAAGCTTCACCGTGGCCACTCGATAAATGGGTCGCTGGAATCAACATTGAAATGATTGGCAGACCCGAAGAAGGCGCTCGCAACAAGGTCTGGATGACCGGCTGGACCGAATCCGATTTGGGTCTGCTGGTAGCCAGTGGTGCCCGACGCGTTGGAGTTGAGAACTTTGAACATCCAAGCCTTAGCCAACGCTTGTATACCGCTAGCGACAACATCTCGTTCGTCAACAAAGGTGTCATTGCTCACAGCTTCTCAGCTGGTTCGTTACACAGTGACTATCATCAGCCAAGCGATGAATGGCAACGCCTTGACCTGCCGCATATGACTCAGGTGATTCGCGGTCTGTACGCTGGTTCTCTACCAATCGCGCAGGGCAAGCTTACGCCTTCGAAGAAACAAAAATAAAGGAGACTCAGCAGCGCGGGTCGCGGGACAACGCAGGTAGCTGGTTTCGTAAGAAACCGGCATTTTTTTAGTGGGTCGCTCTTGCCGGGCTTTCCGGGCGCGAGTCTTTCCACAAGCTGACTTTGCCCAGCAAAAGGTAATAAGAATATTCGCTCGGGACAAATGGTCCCAAGCTACAATTTACCCTCGTCCCGAGACTGAAATGTTCCGTCTGGGAACATGTCGAAATGTGCACTCGGTGCACCTCGGTTCAGCTTGGGTTTTTTAGCGCCAAAGGCAAAAACCCGCAATAAGATGGCGATAACGCCCACAATCAAGATGATCGCGCCGTAGGTCCATTCAAGCGCCATATCCGGTTGAACAGCAAGCCTCTGAGCTGGTTTAGCCAACTCGAATTTTCCGATCAACAGCGGAGCCAGTAAGGGCTTGGCATTCGGTTTCGCCGCACCGGGCTGATAACCCTGCAACTTAAAGAAATAACCAGCGAACTTGACTGTTTGATTGACAGGTGTATTCGCATCGAGCCCCGGGGGCAGTTCGGGAGTTATGAAGACGTACAGCCACGCTTTCGAAGTTTCACTCCATCCCCAAACTTCAAACAGTTCTTGCACTTCGGCAGGGTTTTCGTCAGGATTGTATCGGATGATCTTTCGAATGTTCACCGTCAAACTTATCAATTTGCTGCGTTGGTTCGAAGGCGAAGAATACAAATCGTTGAACCGCATTTTCGAGTCGGCCGCTTTGAACAAATCACTGAATGACGATTTCTTAACGACGCTCATGATTCGCCAATATGCCGGCATTTCCAGCTTCTGCATGTTGAGCGTGCCATCCTGAGCCAACCCCAACCAATCTTGCAGTACAAGATCTTCGCGTAGATTTAGATTAGGTAATACTGAGAGATTGGATTCGTTCGAGGGTAATTCCTGGTCAACGACCGCGTCCACCATTTCCTTATCTACTTCAGGCGGACTCGATAGATTGCGAGAAGCGGGATCCGATGACTCGTCAAGCGGATCGACGGGTTTGGCATCCGCTTGGGTCGCGGGGAGAGTCGCGTCAGGCGTTTGTGTCTCCGCCTGCTGAACTGCCGGAACGCCGACTTGTTTGATCGATTTGTCCAGATTTGAAATGATGCGTTGTGCAAGCGGACCAGGCCCCCGCATGTTCCGCAAGCTGTTCATCATGAGTACCAAACAGACTAGCAGAGCCACCATGGAGAACAATCGCGGACTTTTGTACGGCATAACTCGTCGCGTGTTTCGCCGCATTGATTCACTCCATCACGAGATTGGAAAACCTGGAGGCACGTGCTTCGACACAATTGAATTTTTGGTTAGCGGAATGCGTTGAGGGCTTGTTGATTTTGTAGTAACCCGAAGCGTTAGCGAGGGATCAGCCGCCCCCTCGCTGACGCTTCGGGTTACTATCAGAACCGAATTTCTCGTGGCGGCGAAAAAATCAAAAAGCCTTGACGGCTTCCGCTACCTGAAATCAACCTGTCTTGAAACATTAGTTACTTGAGTGGAATAATGGAAACCTTTGACAATCGCCCTCCAGTAGACAACTCCTGCTTGCCGCAAATATCGACTACTTGCATTAGCCGTTCATAGCGCAGGTCCTCACCAACGCGAATACTAACTGTATCGCTGCCGAGTCCTACGATACCCGCTAAAGTAGTTCGAAATTCGGACATTAGTTCGTCCACAGTCGGAGCTGAAATCACCCGCTGTCCAACCAGCAATTTCTCAACTTCACCTTCTGGCGTTGAATAAATTGAAATTGGAACAACGAGGCCTTCTTCAACATCGTCAGTCACACTTACTTGATTGCTGGGGGCTTGCGTCACGGGTTTGTCAGCCGGCAAACGCATCATGATTTGCGATTCGATTGGCGAAGGCTTGAAAGTCAGAATGAAGAACGCCAGCAACTGAAACGCCATGTCGAGCATCGCTGCCACATTCAGTTCGACGTCATCATGCCCACGTTTGTTCTTGTGGCCCCGTCGGTCTTTTCTGCGCATGTTATTGTGGCCCCGGCGGTTTGGCTTTACGCATGACCACGAAGACAAACTGGGAAAACCCTACAGATTTGCAAGTATCCATAACGCTATTGAGCACACGAAACGTCAGCTCCCTGTCGGCGCGAACGACGACGGTTACCGACGCAGGTTCCTCGACACCGGTTTTAGATGTGATCTCAAAACCCTTCAGCTCATTGACCAAGAAATTTTTCAGCGACAGCTGAGGCTTGCCTCTGGCAATAACGGTTCCATCGTTCGTAACGTTTAGAACCAGCATATCTCCTTGCAGTTCTTCATCAGCTGGGGCACTAGCACCAACCACCGGCAGGTCAACCTCTTTGTTGTAGTCAGTCGCGCGAAAGTTGATCACCAACATGAAAAAGGTGATCAACTGAAACAC
>JANNNN010000315.1:0-1790 GCA_031398555.1 Planctomycetia bacterium
GCGAGGCCGTCCCCGCCGGCTGAACCCAAGAGTTGACTCGAATACACAAACGAATTCGTTTACTTACGGCAAAGCGAGATCGTCAAATCCACTTGCAACACACTTACCCCCGAGCGGGCGAGGCCGCCGGCGTCCTCGCCCGCGGTCCGAAATGCTTGACGCATTCCGCTACCCCAGAATTCAAGTGTGTTGAAGCACTGGTTTTGTGAGAAACCGGAAACGCGTCACTCTAGCTGAGTTAATTCCCTGGTCACCGACAGGCATGGCTGCAATAATGCCCACATCCGACGTCGTTTTAGGTCGGTAGCTAGTTCGTTAGAAACCGGTCGCGGCGAAAGTCGTTTACAGGTTCGTCCGGTTTCTCAAAACCAGCTACCTTGGCGATGAGGCCGTAGGAGGTGTTTTAGCGAAACCGGCTACCGTGCGCTCGGGTCTCGCAACGGGAGCTTCATTTCATTCATTCTGGAACTGCGAATGCGTAGTACGCTGTTTTTCATACCTCACGAATTCGCGGGAGTGACCGTCTTCGGTTTTGGATGGCTATTGCTCGCGCTGGCGGTCGGCTGCATAAGCTGGATAGGCTGGACCGTGTGGAATATTCGTCGGCAGTCAGTGACAGGAAAACAAGCTGATCTGACGTCCGAGATCATTAACGGATTGCCGATCTGGGGAGTGGCTGCGGCATTGGTAGTATTTGTGTTACCCAATATTGAACAAGCAGCGATGGTGCCAGGTGCAGCGCCGATCATTTTGGGCCTGCCGATTCGCGGGTATGGCGTCATGGTCCTCATCGGATTGCTTACCGGAATTGGGATTACGATTCATCGCGGTCGTTCGCTGGGCATTTCTCCGGATCTGATCATAAGCCTTGGCTTTTGGATGATGTTAGGCGGCGTAGTGGGTGCAAGAATTTTTTACGTCGTACAAAAGTGGGACGAATTTTCGGATAAGGCCATCGGTGACCGCCTTTTCTCCATCGTCAAACTGACTGAAGGAGGCTTGGTCATCTATGGTGGGATGATCGGTGGCGTCCTCGCTGCGATTGTCTTTTGCTACAAACATCGACAACCGATCCGCGCTATCGGTGACTTGGTAGCGCCGGCGTTCTTGATTGGCTTGGCTTTTGGTCGAATCGGATGCCTCATGAACGGCTGTTGCTATGGAGGCATCTGCACGGAGAGTTTGCCTACTATCCAATTCCCGCAAGGAAGTGGCCCGTACTTAGTCCAGCTGGAATCCGGAAAGCTACTCGGTATCGAACTGGCCGCTCGCCAGCCCAGAAGCGATGACGCGACGATAGTCAAAGTCGAACCTGGTAGTCTTGCGGCTGAAGCGGGTATTCAACCCGGTAGTAAGCTTGAGAACATCCAAGTGTTTAACGAGCCGTTTGACCCTGCGTTAGATCCTGCAGGCCCACCGAAGATAACTGCTGACATTCGCCTCGATTCGACAGAGATCGGCTTTTCAAGTAAGCAACTTCCAGCGCAGAGTCTGCCTGTCCATCCTTCCCAAATTTACGCGGCCATCAATGCGGCATTGTTATGTTGGTTGGTTTGGTGCATTCAACCGATACCCAGTCGCGACGGGATGGCTTTTCTGATTGCAGTGTTACTATCAGCAGCCTCGCGATTCTTAGAAGAGGGAATTCGCAGCGATGAAGGTGGACAACTCGGAACTAGCCTTTCTATAGCGCAGTGGATCAGCCTGATCGCAGCCTCAACTGCCGCTTTGCTTATCTTCGCCCTACAAAAAACCACCCCTTTCAGGGCATGGAATTGGTCGGCCCGTTT
>JANNNN010000329.1:0-1748 GCA_031398555.1 Planctomycetia bacterium
AACCGGGCGGTGACTTTGTGGCACGCTTTACTGTCGACAGTCGCCCAGAAATCGGCGCGATCAGCGAAGGCCTGGTTTACGTTGACATCAACGGCAACATGGTCTGGGATCCTGAAGGCCAAGACAATGACGCGACCAACCGCGACTTTACCTTCCAGTTCGGCCAGTTGGTCGATGCCCACTTCTCAGGCAATTTTGCTCCAGCCGGGGCAGCTACTGCGAGCGGCTTTGACAAGCTTGGCGCTTATGGAAAATTCGGTGGCAAGTACAGCTTTATCCTTGATACCAACGATGACGGAGTCGGTGACTTCTCATCGCTGATGCCGGCTGCTTATCAAGTCAACGGTATGCCAGTTGCGGGTGATTTCAACGCCGCCCATCCTGGCGACGAAATCGGTTTGTTCGATGGTACGTTCTGGTATCTCGATGTAAACGGCAACAACCAAATCGATTTGGGTGAACGAATTTCATCCAACTTCAACGGCTTGCCAGTGGTTGGTGATTTCAATGGTGACGGCAGCGATGATTTGGCCGTGTTCGTGAATGACACCAACAAGTTCATTTTTGATACCAATCGAAATGGTATTGCTGACTTCACCTGGAATGTGGCGGATCAACTCGGACGTTTTGGTGGATTTAGTGGATTTACGGATCGACCAGTTGCAGGCGATTTGAACTTGGATGGAATCGACGACATCGGCTTGTGGACCAAGGATCGTCAAGGCACATTGCCTCGCAACTCGGGCGAGTTTTTCTTCTGGGTGTCGGATCGCGTGAATGCGAACCCTGCGAACGTGTTTGATTCCTATAGCCCCGCTCCGCTTGGCAATGATCTGTCGGCTGAGTTTGGTGACGAGCTTGCGTTGCCCGTGTTTGGTAACTTTGATCCACCGGTAGCGACCAGCACCGTCGATGCGAATCCACTGCATCGGACAGCGGCTCCGCTGGATATCAATGGTGACGGAAAGATAAGCCCGATCGACGCGATATTAATTATTAACGTGCTAAACAAGTTCCAAAACTTGCCATCGAACGATCCGGTTCGAGCTTTCTTCACCATTGGTCAAGTGAAAGCAGATTCGAGCGATGATCGTCGCGTGACTCCCTTGGATGCGCTGCTGGTGATCAACTCGCTGAATCGAAAGAACAACTTGGGTAGTGGCGAAGGTGAAGGCCTAGGTGCTTCTACAGGATCTGACCCATATCAAGCGGCCGCCGATGCCTTCTTCGCTCAACTGGGTGATAACTCGGATTTGGAAAATCTGAAGAAACGTCGTTTATAAGTTGACTCTAACAATACTCGTTATACCCGAGCACCCAGCAATGATCCAACTGTCGAATTTGCCTGTTTCAGAACGGCTCGCCCTGGTGCAGGAACTTTGGGACAGTATCGCTCGCTCAAAAGCAGAAATGCCAATTCAAGACTGGCATCGCGAGATCGTTAACGCCCGGCAGGCGGATTTTGATGGGCGCGAAACCGAGCTGGGTTTAACTCGCGAAAATGTTTGGGAGCAAAGATGGTCTAGTGTCGAGCGAACTGATTCTAATCCATTTGCTTCATTGCTTAACTCCGAATCGATTCAGTACCGCAGCTCCTCATCCCCCGGCCCCTTAGTATGTAGCGACGTTACCTGATTGGTACAGATCGAGTAGGATTGTGCCAAGGAAACGAAAGATACCTAACGTCTTGCAGATCGACACCCCTTTGGCTCTTGAAGCCGTAGGAGAGCATGATCGCAAGGCGTTCA
>JANNNN010000346.1:0-3183 GCA_031398555.1 Planctomycetia bacterium
TTTTCAAATTCCTCGTCGTTTTGGTTGTAAGTCGCCGTCTCAACCTGCTGACCCTCGCGCAGAATAGCGAGGATTTGCGCCAATACCGATTTACCGAGCTCCGCTTGGTTGCCATTGAAAAGAGCAGCCGGCTTCGAGCCAATGAATCTCGAAACAAGCAGCCCCGTAAGTAAGATTCCGATATAGTTCGTGCGGTCAGCTGGCTGCTTCCAGCAGAAATCACGCAATAATTCATCAAGGTGATTCGTACCGGCGACTGGTTCAATAGTCGGTCCAGCGTAATAGATGCCGGACATTGCGTCAAAACCGGGTTTGAGCAGTCGCCATTCATCCGTGTAGATTGGATTGTGACTGTAAAGTTTGATCACGGGCAAACGCTCGCGCTGACAGGCATTGTTCAGCCAGGTGTTCGCATAGATTGGCGGCAGCGGTTTGTATTCGCCGCCATCGTCACCTTGAAAAAAGAATTCAACGTGCTGGTTGAGGAGACCAGTAAGTTCGACAGCTGAAAGAATCGGCGTGATGGCGTCATCTCGAACGACCACTAATTGTTCCGCTCGGTTAAAACAGCTGCCGGTTGTCAATAGTTGTTCGGTGATCTGAGCCATAGTGTCTGCCACTGGCATCGTGCGAGAGTCAATCGCGATGGTGGGTCGTTCGCGAGATACTTCACCAAACGGTCCAACAGCGTGCGAATTCGTAGATTCTTTAGATTGCCCTTGCAGCCGATCGAACACTGCGGCTTGCACTTCGTACGTAGCGCTTTCCCATGTCAGTTCGAAATAGCGACGTCCTTGCTCAGCGAATTTACCAACGGATTGAAGTTTATGCCAAACTTCGTCTTTGCCAATTCCGCTACGAATTGCACAACAGCACACTTTGAAGTCAGCCTCCGACCTTGAACCCTCGGGTGCAATCAAGCATGCAGCAATGAGTTCGGCAAGCTTGTCAGATTTGGACGCAGATGCCTTACGTATAGAGGGCAATGGCATCGCAGAGATCTGACGTTGACGCTTAGCAATTTCACAAGGCTTTGCAAAACGCTGAAAGACCTCGAGTGAATGGCGGCAACTAGCTTCACACTCACATAGTGTTGCCATTACGGAATCGTTTCCATTCCTTTGGTCTTTGCGATTGAGCGTCCCAGGCAATCGAAGCAGACGACTGAGATCTGTTGTGTGGTCTCCGCTAATGGCTTGTGCAATACCAGTCAGAAGATCTTGGACCAAGAGTGCTTTGGCACTAATTCGCTTAAGATGATGTCGTTGATCTAGATAGATTCGATCGTTACCTTCGAGAACGTAGCGTTTAGACTTCGTGCGTCCATTGGCGCTAGTAATCCATTCCGAATGCACTGGTGGCGGCTCACCAACGTCGTCAATTAAAAACGGCTGATCGAGTAACCAGTAGAGATGCACACCGCTACCACTATTAACGATGGCAGTCGGAGTCGGTAATGATCGCGCTGAACATCGCTCGATGGCTTGTGTGACCGAACACTCATCGAGATCCGCCCAGAGGCAGTTTACTTTACGAATCTGCCACGCCAGATCGAAACGTCCTTTGCCGCCGAAACGCGGACATACGCCAAAGAACAGATTGGTTCGCTCAGTTTCAGAGCTTGATCGAAGCCGGTGCAGCGTCTGCACAAGTGTTGCCGGCTTAGCTGGCCTATAGCATACGTTGCGAGTGTCAACTCGACTCCGCTTGCGATTGTTTTCAGTCCACGTTTCGACAGGTCGAAAGAGGATGAGGTCTGATGGTTGATACAAAACGGTCAATAGCGTGATCGCAGGATCATCCAAATCCCCCAAACTTTCTTTCGGCATATCCAATTGCTCACGCATTGGCTGTGGACTCCGGTGCAATCGTTGCACCCATGGCTCTCAACACTTGTAATCCATCCCCAGACTCACAGACTTTGAGCAATGGTTTGCTTTGATCTGCCAGTGAAGCTATCTGCTCCCAAGAAAAGAATTTGCTTTTACGACGGCGAAAGCCACGGAGAATCACTCCTTCAGCTGTTATCGTTGCAACGAGCGTACTGTTGGGAATGCGTCGAATCAGTGGGCGACGAAGCATGCTAATCTTCACGGACATTCCTGTTCCAAAAGATTTTTAAAGTTTTTGAATTCATCAATGTGGACAAGTACGCTGCCGAAAGACTGTGGTGAGGCTACGAGCGTCAGCAGCCAAACCACCTGTGAGTCGTCCCAAAACACACCCGCATGCTGGAGTGCATCTAGAATGGATTTCTGAGAATTATCGCAATCCCGTCGACGGTCATCGGGTGGATGAAGGTCAAGGCGAATAGCAAGTGGACCGAGCAACGGCCTAAAACCGTTGGCAATTACCAAACGTCGAACCTGCTGTCGGAACGCACGAGCATTCTTAGACAGAATTGGCCGACCATGTTGATAGCTGAAGTAATGATTTATTGATGGTGGGAACGGAATTTCAAGTGTGACCATCGGCCCATCCCCTTAGTAAACTTGTTTGTAAAAAACCAAGGCGGGATAGGTTCAATCCCGCACTTGGTGTTGCTCGATGCGATTAGAACGGTGTCTGTTCGTCGTCTTTGGTTGGAGTAGATGCCAACTGCAGCCGCCGATTGAAGTACACGTTGGTGTATTCCCCTTTCGTGCGTTTGGTCACTTCCAAAGTGATATCCAGCAGTTCTTCCAACCTTTTGGACAGGTCGCTGAATTTGGTCAGCGTCATTCCCAACGTTTTCAAGTCAGCTTTGACGAACGGCATCGCCGCTGCTGAGATCACCGAATTCTTGAAGATGTGTCGATCGATTTGCGAGCCTGAAATGACGATCAAATCCCACTTGATCATTGGATCGCCTTTCTGACTCGAGTCCAGTCGTACCGCCTCAATACGAACTTGGTACTTGCCGTCCGGAACTTCTTCAAATCCTGGAGCTTCGGCTCCCACGGCGTGTCGGATTTGGCGCGGCGCAGTGGTGTCAGTCGTCCGGGAATTTACAAGGCTTTGGGGCAGGACGGAAACCCGTCGTTTGAAACCGTTCGATCGTTGCTTGGGGCGATGGGTCTTCGGCTTACGGTCGAGCCGGCGGAACGGGAGTCGGAGATAGTCTAGAGCGGCGCCAGCCTGCTTCGCCTACCTTCTTTGGACTTGGGCGTCGGCGGGGTGGCCAGCATCCGCCGCAACACATCA
>JANNNN010000349.1:0-3555 GCA_031398555.1 Planctomycetia bacterium
GAACAAAACCGCGTGCCGGTAAAAACAAACTTCGCTCAACGAATGGCAGTAAATCAGTCCTAGCGTAAATGTCATTGGGAAAAATAACATTCCAAAGTGTGTACCCTCGCGATTTAATTTCGGTTCTATAACCTTCAGAAGAAAGGAGGTTCTCAATAATCATCACTTTCGGCTTGTATTTTGCGAAATCTAGCCCGCGTAAAACTTCCAACTCCCATCCTTCGGTGTCGACTGAAAGGATATCGATTTGCTTCAACTTTGGCCTATGCATATTGAGAATGGTATTCAGAGTTCTTAATTGGACCTTAATCTTATTCTCCACAATACCTTCTTTGAGTGCCTTATACGCGTCCTTTATTCCCAATGACGAGAAAGATTCAAACGATATCTCGCCTCCGGGATACGCTTGGCCTTGCGAGTCGACAACTGAAAAATCAACATCGTTTTCGTCATGGTCTCCGCAAGCATACTGCAACACTTCAATTCCTCGTTGGGTCCACAGTCTGCAGAATTCTGGATTGGGTTCTACCGAAATTACATCCCATCCAAGATCGCGATACGAAGCGCTCATAGACAAAAAGTCCGGGCGTGCTGCACCGATATCGACAAAACAGCCCGGTTTTGAACTTGAAAAAAAACGATGCTGAATCAACCCATCCGCGTTTCCCTCCGCCGTATACTGCGTCTTGGCTACATTTTTCCCACTTACATTCATCGGTTACTCTCCTGGATTTTGTCAGGCTGCGGATGGCTAACTAGGTACAGCGGTAAAACGCAAATAGCTGAAGTCGTCGAAGCCCCACAACGTCGAAAGAAGGATTACTCCGACTCCAAATTAGAGTCAGACGCAAGAAGTGACTTTGTGAACCTCAAAACGTTCAACCGGTTTCCAATTCGCTTGATTCAGCTTCGGGTAAAAGATGATAGATCGGTGAATTTGCAGTCACTATCCAGAGCTCTTTGGATATGCTTTCTGCGCAGGTGGCAAAGTCAGGCAATTGAAGGGCAACGTCGTTTTGGCAAAGGGTCGAGAGAGGCGTCGCAGAAGCAAGACTTGATGTCTGGAGTTTGTAATAGAAGCGAGCTTAGTGCGCACTTTTACTCAACAGTGATTCTAAATTCCGTTTCGCCTGTGCATTGGTTGCATCGACCCGGATGGCTTCACGATAGTGAAACACGGCACCTTGCGGATCTTGCTCTTCGATAATCGCGGCAAGGTTATTGTGTGATTGGGAGAAATCTGGATCCAACTGAATCGCCGTTCTCAGATGCTTCACAGCCAACTCGGTATTGATTTTTGCAAACAAGGTTCCCAGGTTATAATGTCCCTTGGAAGATTTGGGATCGATCTGCAATGCATGCCTGAACAAATTGAACGCTGCGGTTTCATCTCCGCTCGCTTTCATTGCCAAACCTAGATTGATATACGCGTCTGCAAATTTATCGTCTAGCTCAATCGCTCGACGTAAGTTCGCAATGCTCTCCATTGTCCTCCCTTGCTGAAGTTGCAAGTGCGCCAAATTCGATAGACTTCCGGCAAAATTGGGATTCAGCTCGATTGCTTTTTCGTACATGCCGAAGCTTCGTTCAGGGGATACCTTTTCAAGCTCGCACCCCAAGTTGAAGTATCCGCGCCAGTTGTTGGGGGCCTTATTCACGACGTCTTCCCACATCGCAAGCGGCGTTCGATACGCATAATTTCTCTGCCATGTCAATGTTGCTAAGATAACAACCACCGTCGAGCAACCCACGATCAAAGTCGTGGTTGAGTGCTTACCCAAAGCGTGCTCGCTCAACTGGATTGCCAAAATGCCGAGCATGGCGATTATGAATGCTGCAGGTGTATACATCCGATGCTCAACGATCAGGTCGATTAGTGGAATTACGGACGATGTCGGTGCCAACACCAATAGTGCTGCTAGTGGCCAAAAACCCCAGTGAGAATTTTTGTGCAAGTTGATTGTCGAAAGTACAGCGATCACAAAACAGACCACCGTCGTCGCGACTAATACAGCCGTGCGCCTCTCTGGGCTCCATCCATAATCAAGTATCAAAGGACTTGGAAATACCAGTAGCCGAGCATAGTAAAGGATGACTTTAGGCTGTGTGGTTAAGTACTCAACGAAATTAACATTCGTCAGTCGAAAACCTACTCCGCCAACCGATCCGGTAACATTTGGAAGCACATATAATGCCCCTATAACCACTAACGCAAAATTGATTAACCAGAACGACCTGCGAGCTTTGAAGGTGGTGGTGAAGCTTCCAGATAGAAATACCCTGTCGTAGAGCAGTCCCACGGGCATTACCATGAGCATCACCTGCTTGCAGCCAAGCCCTAAACATAGGGCAACGAAGGCTGCGGAGAGCCACACAGCAGGCTTACTGGATCCATCCGATTTGGCCAGACAAAATAGAAACGTAAAGAAAAAAAGCCCCGTCAGCGATTCGGCCCGCTGCACAATATAAGTAACAGCTTGAGTATTCAGCGGATGTACACTCCATACTAGCGCGATCGCGAACGCAGCCCAGTGAATATTGAAGTTCCCAAAATGTCGCTTCGAGAATGTCACAACTAAAACCAGATAAAATACGACCGAAGCAATAGCATGAACCGCGTTGTTGAAAGAATGAAACCCAAACACTGACATACCGGTCAGATGATAGTTGATGCAAAATGACGCCAAAGTTAAAGGACGGGTCGATTGGAATGACGACACAATAGGCCCTTTCACCACTTCAGATTCAACAATGTTCGTAATGTCATCGAATAAAAAAGCTCCTGACATCCCGCTTGCATAGACAAAAAGCGACACAATGATGATCATAAATGCCCGACCGATAGTACCCCACTTTTCAGCTTCGGCGATTGGAATCGTGGGCTTGAACGCCTTGCGTGTTGAAGTGATTGAATAGTCAGGCGACATCGGCAAAAAAACGTTCCATACGGCGGAAGTAGGCCATGCCGGTGATAAGTAACACGAACATTGCGATCGCAGATAGGGTAAGCGAACCAGCTGCGGGCATCGGCGAACCGAGTAGGACAGCCCGGTAACATTGCAACAATCCGGCCATAGGGTTCAAGTAATACAGCCATTGCCACTTGGCTGGAACCACGGCACCGGTCTCGTAGACGACGGGGCAGATCATCATGCCAAGTTGCAGTGCAAATGGCACCGCAAACTGAACATCGCGATAGATGCCGTTAAGGGCCGACAACCATAGTGCGAATGTCAACGACACAACGACTGTCATGAGCATTAACAAGGGCAGAAAGATTACGCTCCAGGCCGGAACGATGCCGTAGAACACCATCACAACAACCAGCAATGCAAAAGCGACCAGGAAATCGACAGAAGCCGGAACAAACGCTGATAACGGTAAGATGACCCGAGGGAAGTAGACCTTCTTGATCAAGTTGCTATTCAGCGCGATCGACAACGTGGCTTGCGAGGTCGCGGCAGCAAAAAATTGCCAGGGGACCATGCCACAGAGGCTGGTAACGACATAGGGTATACGGCCATCGCTAGCAGTGCCACGCAACCAACTTATCAA
>JANNNN010001072.1:0-5678 GCA_031398555.1 Planctomycetia bacterium
CCATCATACTAGACCAGAGCCGACCGTGTCCGAATCGTTCCCTGAAGCTGAATACAGTGCTGCCACCTACCCAGACGCTTATCGTGGCCTGGGCCGGTTTGTCAGTAGCGAATGTTTATTTGCATCTCACGGCCGCATTGCCAGTCCTATTTCAATGGCTCGTCGGAATCTCGCTGTTGTGGAGTATGCAGTATAAACAGAGTTGTATCAAACGGGTTTATAGTGATCCACCGAACGCATCCGCCTTGAGCTCGAGACAGTCATCCCAAACTACAAATTATTCCCACGTGATGCTTGCCTGGACGCTGGCTGCTGCTGCAGTCGGACTGGCACTGGTACCTATTCTTCAATTGGCATTTCCAGTTTGGCAAAGGCGCGGGCAATGGGCATCGTTTGCAAATGATGTGTCAGTTCAAAGAGCCACGTCGATGTTCCCATTCATCCCTGTACTGTTGTGCGTACTTAGCGGATGCGTGATTGATCGTATGTGGCGGACCAAAGCCCTCCCTGTGTCGACAGCACCTGAGGTGCCCACAGCCATGAACTTGCACATAGGCCCTGAGGTTCGCTGGCTGTGGTGGACGGCGATGCTCGGTCCCTGGCTGATGGCGTGGACCTTGACGGCGGCTGAAATAGCTCCGGTTTTCCATCAGCGTTATGTATTTGCGAGCGCATTGCCGCTCTTCATTGTCGGCGCAATCGAATTGCTTCGCTGTCGTCACTGGATCCGTTGGGTGACTTGCCTGGCAGTGTCGATAGCGATTTTATCCAGCCAAGGCAGTGTTTCGATATGGCGAGCGGGCTACTTGGTCGGCAACTTGCGTGGTGAAGACTGGCGAGCGGCAACGCAGTGGGTGAACGAACAGCTCGAGCCCGGTGAGCCGCTTCTGTGCTCGAGCGGTTTAGTCGAAGCGGACGCGAACCAATTTCAAACACTCGATCTTCCAATTAATTCAAAATTTGCGGAATACCTCGCGTTTCCGTTACTTGGCGTTTACCAACTTACGGATCGGAACGGTCAAATCGTTCCGGTTACGCCACTGCTCGGAGATCATCGCCAATGGGCCGCGCAAGTTATCGAGAGGATGGCTGAGCAACCGACCCGCACGGATCGACTTTGGCTGTTTTATCGCGGAGCACCCGGTCGGCTGAACACAAGACTATCCGATTTTCAGAGTGATTTGCGGACGAAAAACATCGAGCTTGAAGCAAGCGAGCCGAAGCGATTTGGCAAATTGTATGTAGTGGAATTGAAGCGTTCCCGCGGCTGACCGTGTGGTGGTGGGTCGCTCTTGCCGAGTACGACCGTTTGCAGCCAACGTTTCAGCTGGTCGCACTCGGCAGGAGCAACCCACCGAATCCAGAACTAACAAGACATCGTTGTCGACCGATAGTGATGCCGTTATACACAAAACCTTTATGCCCCGTTTCCCTCAACCAGATTTGGATCTACGACCAATGATTGAAGTCGCTGTTTTCGATATGAAATCTTACGACCGCGAGTACTTTGGAAAGGCGCCGGGCGCAGACCAGATAGCATGGCGATTTAATGAGTTTCGGCTCAGCGCAAAAACTGCGATGGCTGCTCAAGGCGCTGCCGCGGTCTGCATTTTCGTTAACGATCAAGTCGATCGCGAGTGTTTAAAGGCGCTAGCTGACCTAGGTGTCAAGCTCATTGCACTACGGTGCGCAGGCTTTAATAACGTCGATTTGCAGACCGCCGCCTCGCTGGGATTCAAGACAGTCCGAGTCCCAGCGTACTCTCCTCATGCGGTCGCGGAGCACGCGGTTGGCTTGCTGCTCACTCTCAATCGGAAAATTCACCGTGCCTATAATCGAGTTCGCGAGTCGAATTTTTCGCTTAGCGGATTGGTTGGCTTTGATGTGTTTGGCAAAAAAGTTGGGATTGTCGGTACTGGAAGGATTGGTCGCATTACGGCCCAAATTTTTCGCGGCTTCGATGCCAACGTAATTGCTTATGATCCACTTCCATCGCATGAATGGGCGCAAGAATACAAGGTTAGTTACTGCGAGCTCAAAACGGTACTTCAAGAAAGCGACATACTCTCCTTGCATGTCCCGCTGCATGCGGAAACGCGGCATTTAGTGAACGCAGAATCCATCTCAACCATGAAGCGAGGCGTATTCATACTTAATACAAGCCGCGGAAAACTGATCGACACCACAGCGCTCATTGACGGACTAAAATCCGGTCAAATTGGCGGCGTGGGACTCGATGTATACGAAGAGGAAGAAGGAGTCTTCTTTGAAGACTTGTCGGGTCAAGTCCTTCAAGACGACGAGCTCTCGCGATTGCTCAGTTTCCCGAACGTGCTCGTAACATCGCACCAAGCGTTCTTGACGCATGAGGCTCTCAGCGAAATCGCCCGCGTTACCGTCGCCAACCTGAACGCCTTTGCAACCGGAAATTCGCTGATCGTCGGCACGATACTGGAATGACCGCTTTCAAGCTAGGGCGCGAGCCCCTGAGTTCCTTGACATTACTTAGATTCATCTGGGAGCACGAGGCTCCTGCCGAGCTTCTCTCGGCGCACAAAACAGACTTCACTGTACTTGTGAACGTAAACTGGTCGCCCGCGGGCTTCCTTATAGAACTAGAGGACATCCTCAGGTACAGTTGCGTCGAACTTGCTACCGAGACATGCTCGGCATAGCCTCGTTCTCCCGATTTATTGTTCGCTACAGCATAGGCAATGCTATTAAGTCAGCAGTCTCCGCTGGAGACTGTCCGCACGTCCAACGACAGCGATGCAGTGAAGCGAAGTACTCGAAATCCGGAAGATCCTCTTTGGATCATCCGGGAACTGAAGAACTGAGTGTTTCCAGTTTGCATTTACGAAACTACAACCCGCTCGGTCGCGAACGCCTTTTCCGGATGATCTTTTTCTTGCAAAACTGCGTCAAACTCGATCTTCACTCATCGTTTTTTCGTCTTCTTCGTTTTCTTTTTTGATTGGCTAGCAGCCTTCTTCGGTTCAGGGCGTTTTGTTGCGGCGCGTTTTGTAGCAGCGAGTTTCGTTGCAGCGCGTTTCGTAGCGACGGCGGCTTTGGTTTCCGTAAGCGGTGCACTAGCTACTCGCTGAATGGGAGGAATCAACAGTTGCAGTTCAATTTGTATGAGGCTTCCCGAGTCTTGAGCTTCTTTATCCTCTACAACAAATGTCCACGTACCTTTACATGAATTGCCTTCATATGCGGCAAGTGCGGGGGTAGTGGATGCACTGTACTGACGGTCAAGATTTTTGGTGCGCCCCCCGGTTCGATTGTGGAGAACTGCGTTCGCCAAGCCACTGCCCGACGGTGGGATAAGTGTGACCACAAGGTCACCAGTGTAAGTGTGCTGCAGACGAACAGACGCGATCACACCTTCGACAATTGCATCTTCCCCAACTTCGACGGATTCTTCGACGCGTCCCAAGTCGGGGATGGAAACATTTACTAGCTTCGAGAATATGGAAAGCCGCCCCTGTTTTGCTTTTGCAAGTTTGACGGCTGCGCCAGCGTCTAGGCGACCGTAGCCGTAAAACGGGCTGTGACCATCTTGATCATACTGGCCATTCTGCGGATCGATCTTGACGCAGGCTCGACGCAGGATATCGCGAACATCAGCCGCCGCAAGCGATGGGTTCGCGGAGATTACGAGGGCCGCAACGCCAGCCGCGCCCGGACAAGAGCTGGAGGTGCCTCCGAAGCTACTGGTATAATTACCTTGGATATCTCCCGCAGTCGTATTACCTTCGTTATAGCCGAATGTGCCGACACGATCAGTGGTCCATATCCCGGGCGTCAAAGGATCTAATTGCTGGAATGGAATATGCCCGAAATCACTGCTTGGGAAGCAGCACCACACGGCTTTGCCAAAATCGCTGTACACACTGCGACGCGACGTGTCATTGCAAGCCGAAACGGCGATCACCATCGACGAACTGGCGTAGCCGTCATTGTCGACCGATTCGCGCCCGTTGCCAGCCGCAAAAAACACAACGCACCCCTTACCACCGCGGCCGTGGGTTGTGGCGTACAGCAACGCGTCCCGCGTACTCGCCGGAAGCGGTTCAAAATGATTGTGAAGCGGGTCCTGAGGCTTGAACCAAAGTCCGTCGCGTGGCCCCCAGCTGCACGAGATCACATCTGCGCCATGGTCGGCAGCATGCTTGAACGCATCTGCTTCGCTGACTGAGCCTAAACCTGATGCCAATCGAATCGGCATTAGCTTCGAGTTGGGGGCAACACCGGACGCACCGTCAACTCCCGATGCGCAGGCCACCCCAGCGCAAGCGTTTCCATGCATATCGTCAATTGTTTTGGGCCGAGGATCGTCCGATTGAAGAGTTACATCTCGCGGCGCAACGATCTTGCCTTGAGTTGAGAACTCTGGATGATCAATATCGACTCCGTCATCGATCACAGCGATGGTTGTTAGTTCACCTAAAGTAAGCAGATGGGCTTCCTCCACATTAGCATGCGCGTTGACGTTAGCTCCGTTCGATGTGGTTGCTTTTAGATGCCACTGCTGCGGAAAAATCTGCTTGGCAACGCGAGGTTGAATGAGTTCTGGATGGCAGTAAAGCACCTCTGATTTAGAAAGTAAACGTTCGGCGATCTCAAATACTTGTTGACCGGTTCCTTCTGGAGCCATTGCAAAATAAGCGTTATTTGCGAAATCGAGCGGACGTTTTAATATTAGTCCCGCATCGCGGAGTATCTGCTCACACTTGTCAGCATCAAGTGTTGGCTGGAAATGCACATACAGGTTTTCAGTATAGAGAATCGGCATGCCGGTCGCAGGTTGCACGAGTACGTCGCCCGCGAAGCGAACGTCTGGTGCAGCACGCAAAGCCATCTTCCGATCATGTACAGACCTCTGGCTTGCGTCGATTCGATAAACTTCGACGCCCGCATCCGGAAACTCAGCAACCAATTCGCCATCTACAAGTTCCGCCGAAGCAGGCAATGGAACTGGCCCTCGCAGCATAATAGACTGGCGACTATGAGTTCTAACCACAATCAAATCCGGGCTGGTTTCTAAGTCAAAACTTGGCTCCTGACGTGTACCATAATAAACGCGTGGCATGATCAACATCTCCGGCGGCTAATTCAAGAGGGCAAATCGCGAATTGCGAGCATGTATTATAACGTTCATCGTTTTCCAATACTCCGCCCTGCCGCCCCGCTTCTAGCAGCATGGGAATGTTGATTAGCGCACCACAGCCCCTTTTAACGCTTCTTGAGATTCTCGAATCCATCCTCCGAAACGCTCGCCTGCCTCCCTGAATGCCTGGCAGCCATCGTTGATAATCGCCTGGATCTGTGGCTTGTACTGGTCGAGCTTGGTGGGCCGAGTCTTTGAGTAGCGTTTGTTCGACGGCGCCTCTTGCAGCTGGAGCGCCTGATCCACTGTTTTGCGAGAAAAGTTAAGCCGCTCGGCAATCGCTCGCTTGGAAAACTTTTCAAATTCGAATAGCCGACGAATCTCAGCCCACTACGATACTTTCATGGTTGACTTCCGCCCTGGTGAGGTTGGCTCCCATGAATCTGCTCGATGAGCGACCCCAATTGCAACTGGCTGGATCGCTCGGTGGCTGGTTTAGGCAGCGACAGGACCTGAGCCAACGGAGCTCTAGTAGGACAAACAAGCAAATCCTCCGAACCAGGGT
>JANNNN010000390.1:0-6007 GCA_031398555.1 Planctomycetia bacterium
CGAGTACATGAATCGCTGCGAAAAGATGGGCAAGCAAGTCCATCGCATCGATTCCAAATCAATAGCCAATTCCAGCGAAATTGGAGTGATCCTCAAGTCGAAAAAAATCAAGCGAGCGTTGGCCGTCGAGCCCACTGATGATTGGCTAAGGCGACGCGTTTCTGCTGGTTGCAAAGATGCACAGGTCGGCCTGGAGTGGTTGCCCGACCCGTCGTTTCTAACCCCTGTTGAAGTGATGCAGAAGTGGACCGAAAAGCGGGAACACTATCACTTTACCGATTTCTACATGCAGCAAAGAAAACGGCTCGCAATATTGCTCGACGCAAACGGCAAACCATTCGGCGGCAAGTGGACCTTTGATACTGAGAATCGCAAGAAGTTGCCCAAAGGTTCTGCGGTTCCCCCTTTAAAAACACCGAATGAACGGCCAAGTGTTAAAGAGGCCCGCCGCTACGCGACTAAAGAGTTTCCCAATGCCCTGGGCCACACCGAGGATTTTTGTTACCCCGTGACACATGATGAGGCCGCTAAATGGCTTGATCTTTTCATCGATCAACGGCTTACCTCATTTGGAGACTTTGAAGACGCTATTTCGAACAAAGAGACATTTCTATTTCACAGCGTGCTCACACCGATGCTGAACATTGGCTTGATTACACCTGAACAGATCGTCGACCAGGTCATTTCCGAAAGCGATGATGTTCCACTCAACTCACTCGAAGGCTTCTTGAGGCAAGTCATTGGTTGGCGAGAGTTCATTCGGCTTGTCTACATCCACGCTGGCTCCCGACAACGAACAACCAACGCCTGGAATTTGAATCGCTCGTTACCAAAATCTTTTTACAGCGGTTCCACCGGCATTGTCCCTTTTGATGAGAGTATCAAACGAGTCTTGAAGCACGCCTACTGCCATCACATCGAACGCTTGATGGTACTTGGGAATTTCATGTTGCTGTGCGACATTGAACCGGATGCCGTGTATCAATGGTTCATGGAGCTGTTCATCGATGCCTACGATTGGGTAATGGTGCCGAACGTTTACGGGATGAGCCAACATGCTGACGGCGGACTGATGACGACCAAGCCCTACATCAGCGGTTCGAGCTACATTTTGAAGATGAGCGACTATGCCAAGGGAGATTGGTGCGAAGTTTGGGATGCTCTCTATTGGCGGTTCGTTGACCGCGAACGGGAGTTCTTCAGCGGCAATCCACGCATGCGCGTGATGGTCGGTCAGCTTGACCGTATGGGCACGAAGCTAGATCATCATCGACGTGTTGCAAATCGTTTTCTTGAAGAACTCCATGTCCAGTAGAGGATTAACAGCGCTTTCGACTGTCGATGACTACATTCACGTCTTGGCTCTAACATTACGCCATTTCGTAGTTACCGCGCCTCGAGTCGAGGGCCAAGTTGAGCGCTAGCCGAGTCGGGAGCCGTGCCGAGTTGCTGCGTTCGACGAATCGATCCAATCAACTTGCCCTCCTCGCCTGCTACCAACGACCTGAAGTGGCGGCGTACCCGCTTGGTCATGCAATTCTACTAAATTGGCACCTTCGTAGCGGTGCGAAATCGCCAGCAGCGATCCGAGTTCGCAGTCTTCTAACGTGGTGTTTTCCTCCAACTCAACGTCCCCTGGCAATGCCGTCGAGTCCCCGTGAATATTGGCCTGAGTTTCTGAATCTTGTAACGAGTGTTTAGCATTGTTGCGAGAATCGGGGAATTGAGGAGAGCTTATTGATCCAGTTGCTTTCGCAAATATGCAATGGCACGTGACCATCGGCGCCAGACGTTGGACAGCGGTAGATTCACGCGTTGAGCGATCTCTTCAAAGCCAAGTTGTTCGGTGTATCGCAAGAGTAGTATAGTGCGATCGGCATCTGACAAGTCCAGCATGGCATCGACTAATTGCGACGTCTGTTCTCTTAGCATGACGATTGACGATGCGGAAGCTGTTGCGTCAGCCTGCAAAGTAACCGATTCGTCATTTTGCATTCCAACTCGCCGGCGCTCCGCTACCAAATGCTTCCGCAAACCGTCGTTCAACCGCGCCTGAAAAATGATTAGCAACCATTGACGCAATTCTTGGATGCTGTTTCCGCGGAACGATTCAAAGTTCTGGCTCGCCGAGAGCAAAGTTTCTTGAACGAGATCGGAACCAGATAGGCGAACTTGGAGTTTAGGTCCAATACGCTGCTGCGCCAATTGCAGCATCAATGGCCGAAATGAATCGAGCAGTGAGCCCAGATCCGACTGGTTTCCTTGTCGCGCTCGCGAGATTACCACGGCTGATTTTTCATAATTTTTCAACGCTGTCCACCTCCGATTGGATACACCCCATATTAGATCCAAGTTGAGGAAAAGAGTGCTCACTTTAGAACTTTTTGGAGAAATTTAAAGTTTGGCTGAAAAACATCATCGCCCGTTACGTCTGGGGTAACACGAGAAAGAACTTTTTTCCCGCTAGTTACCGTTTTAAATTCGGAGCATCCCTTACGTGAAATCTTTCCGTCAGCCGGCCTTTATTGCCAGTGTCCTCTGCTTGATGGCTTCGACTGCAACTCAAAGTCATGGGGCACTTGTCTTTACAAATAATGTTCGAGCCGAGTTTACGTTCACGACCGTTGGCACAACGCTGGGTTTGCCCGATGGAACTGAGTTGCCATTTACTTCTTTAGGCGCCTTGATATTTACGCTCGACGATTCCGTCCCAGGCGCGACCACGATGAATTTCCAAAACGTAACTGGAGATTTGACTGTCGCCGCGCCTGCTGGATTTGCTGGTGCGACCATGCGGCCATTTTCGTTCGTATCCGGTCAACTGCAGGGCATTACGCGTGACGGGTTAGGAAACATCACTAGTGGAGATGTAGTGGATCTGAGGATGCTTTGGGAAATGAATGTCGGGCCCAATCGGCTTTACACTAAACAGTCTCTTCCCTTCTTTGGCTCCATCACAGGTGCTCCCTTCAATGTCGGCAACGTCATTTCGGGCGCGGCAGCCTTCGACGTTTACCTCGACCTTGGCAACCCTTTGACTGATCCTCTCGTGGTCATTGGCAAGGATCGTTTCCTCACCATCACTGCCGTTCCAGAACCTAGCAGTTTTGCTTTGCTAATCTTTTGCCTCGCGGGAGTTGTAGGATTTCGCAAACATTTCAGAAAAGAACTAGCGGTCTGATGTGAAGGCATCGCTCACTTGGTCTTGAGTGGGGCCGCAGTCCGATCGACATGTTCCAACTTCCTATGTTTTAGGCATCGCACAATACTTGAAACCTAAAACTTGCGTTAGGTCTTACTATATTGAGCATTTCTAGCAAACAGAGCGAAGTCGTCGCAGCAGACGCCGCTCGGTAGACAGTTGACATCTTGATCGGCAGCATCGGCAGCGACGCTTTGAACGGCGGCGCTGGCGATGACCTGTTGGTTGCGGGCTTCACAGCTTTTGACGGCGATTCAATTGCGCTTTCGAGCATCTTAGACGAATGGATCACAACGGCTCGCAATTATCAAACGAGAGTGAACAACCTTCGAGTATAGGGTCCGGCTCTCGGTAGAACGGCAACTATTTCCTACAGAATGCACCGACGACGACCATCGATTCCGATCCCGGAACAACGGATGAATTGGTTGGTGGTCTAGGTCAGGATTGGTTCATCACCGACGATGAATCCGAGACGACCGATCAAGCGCTAGTTATTCTTTTGGCTGAGCAGATTATTCAGGCCCTAGGCGATGGCCTCAACTAGCACAAACGCGAACTACGAATTTTTCTGATCGGGGCAGCGGAAACGATTTACGTCGAGACTGCGCAGAGCTAGATGTTTAGTCTTGCGACCTGCCGTGCGCGCTCGCCAAAGTCGGAACGACGTTGGCTTGAGTTCTTTGCGCATCAATTTGATGACATCGCCTGGTGTAAGCCCAAACTGGGATTGGATAGAATCAAAAGTAGTTCTATCTTCCCAGGCCATCTGGATAACTCGATCCGTTGCATCGGCTGTTAAAGGCATGTTCTTTACTGGACAGTGTGGAGAATTTAATCGTTCCCGAGCCATACTATTGCTGTGCGTCAAGCCATCCATCTGTGCGCCAGCCGTTCTGCTGCCGTCCAGTGGATGACGTTTGGCGGCAAGTTTGCGGCCGGGACCGCCAGTTCGCCGGGGCGAGTTCAACAACGCATCCGCCAATACGCGGCACTCAGCGACGACGCAACTCGACTCCGGTTGGCTCGGCAATTGGTTCATGCCAAAGTCGAAACGCAGTTAAAGTACTTGCTGCGTGCGTCGCGAGCGAAAGAATCGACGCGGGCGAATGTCAACGAACACATTGAACGTATTCGCCGATCGTTGAGCGGAGTGGAACGAGCAGAATCAGACGCAACCTTGTTGGGACTGGAGGGGATGGCGGCGAAAGCCTACTTTGCGGCGCTTCCGGATTTGTTGGTTGAACAAGTGCCGTTGGCCTTGATCCCCAACGGGCGGTCAAAGCATCCCCCCAAGGATCGCTTTAACGCGCTGCTCAGTTTTGGTTACGGGATGCTTTTTGGATTGGTGCATCGCTCGGCGCTGGCCGTAGGTCTCGAACCGGCTTTTGGATTTTTTCATCGGCCGCGTTCCGCCGCGCCGCCACTTGTGATGGACGTTATGGAACTGTTTCGAACGACGCTTTGGGAGATTCCGCTGATCGGTAGCATCAATCGAATGCAATGGAACCCAGAAGAAGATTTTGTAGTAACCGTCCAGAAAGTTTGGCTTTCGGAAACGGGACGAAAAAAAGCGATTGCATTGTTCGAGGAGCGGCTGGAGGACCAGTATAAACACCCCCACACTGGACAGTCGATGACTTATTCACGGATGGTCGAACTAGAATTACGATTGCTCGAAAAGGAATGGACCGGATGTGAAGGATTGTTTGCTCAGTTGCGCTTGCGCTGAGCGGTTTGTCCGCTATTCGACAGGAAATCGCATCATGTCTCAACGTCACTGGCATCTGATTAGTTACGATGTCCGCGATCCCAAGCGGCTAAAAAAGGTCGCTAAGAAGCTAGAGAGCTACGGAACGCGAATTCAGTACAGCGTATTTCGGGTTCGAGTTGACAACCAGTCGCTGGAGAAGCTGCATTGGGAGCTGAATCAAATCCTGTCTGAGGAGGATAATCTGTTGGTAATTCCGCTCTGCTCCGGTTGCGCATCAAAGATCCCGGAACATTCGTCTGGCGATCAGTCTGAGTGGGCTGGGTCGCCCCCTTCCTATCGAGTCATTTAGCGATATTCTTTTTCGCTCGTGACCTTCGTAGCACAACAAAGTCATCGATCAAGCGTGTCGCGCTGGTTGATGCAAGGAGTACGTATACAACCGCTTAACCCTAGAATGCTAAGTGCTTTGCGTTAATTTGTGTGCTGACGCGGTGCATGATTGGAGAGATTGCCTATGATTTGTCAATCCAAAACCTGTTTTTGTCTAGCTCCGACTTGGGATTTCTTCAGTTTTTGGACGGTGCTTGATTTGGCTACTCCTAAGTCTAGCTGTCACAGTGGATTATGATCGGTGCTATTCCTTTTACGTTGATGCCGCAAGGCGTTGAGCACTTGACGAGCACTGAACCGCGCTCCAACATCGCCCCCCTGGTTCCTTTTCCGTTGATGCCGCAAGGCGTTGAGCACACGACGGAAACGGCGTTCCGATGTTCTTACTAGAGGTTCCTTTTCCGTTGATGCCGCAAGGCGTTGAGCACATCTTCGTCTAGCGATCCCGTATTGGAATGCGCCGAGTTCCTTTTCCGTTGATGCCGCAAGGCGTTGAGCACAAGAATATGGCGTTGATGTGCGCGGTCCTGGCAGCTGTTCCTTTTCCGTTGATGCCGCAAGGCGTTGAGCACTGGTCGGTCCCCATCATGCGAGCACCTTACGTGTGGGTTCCTTTTACGTTGATGCCGCAAGGCGTTGAGCACCCACACCGTAATTCAGATGAACCCAAAGAATAAAAACAGTTCCTTTTACGTTAATGC
>JANNNN010000431.1:0-3013 GCA_031398555.1 Planctomycetia bacterium
GCTGCTACGCCGAAAGTCATCATGAGCGCATGCGTGGGTTGTGCGTGGCGACTCACACGCAAGATCGAACCTGTGTCCATCGGGAGACGGAGGCGACCGAGGCTTCGCCGTCGCTCGTCGACGTCACTGTACTTGTGAACGTTCGCTCACGCACTCAAGATGCTCGGCAGGAGCCTCGCACTCCCACTTCTTTAGAGACACCGAATACTATTTGCGAACTTTTTAGCGGGATGAGCCCCACATAGCCACTTATATGGCAACGAAAAACGCGGCCGTTGCAGCGGCCGCGTTGGTGAATTGTAGAGCTTCTGAAAATCCTTAAGCAGCCATTCTGCGAACCGCTTGACCGTAAACGATTTCTAGCTCCGGCAACGGGAATATGAGGTTTCCGCCTGCGGCTAGATACGATTGCTCACGCTTCAATATGTTGTCACGGAAATGCCAAGGTAGAACAATCATGTAGTCAGGCATGCCAGCTTTGATGTCTGCCTCAGATTTGATCGGAATATAATTATGAGGCGTGAACGCGCCAAACTTTTCTTCATTGACTTCGGCGATTCCGCGTAACTCCTTGGTCGTGATGTCACAGAACTGCAGTACGACGTTCCCTTTGGTTGAGGCACCGTACCCGCAAACGTCTTTGCCAGCTCGCTTCAGTTTAGAGATCAGTGCCTTGAGTGCGTCGCGATGCTGGAAGACACGTTCCCGGAAATGATCGTAAACTTCAAGGTCGTCATAACCTTCGTCATGCTCTTTTTCGAGCAGAGAACTTACAACATGATCCTTGGCGACGTGATTTGAAGTTGCCTTCGCCACCGTAACACAGAAGCTGCCTCCGTTGATGTCATTCAACTCCACGTCGAGGATCTTCAGTCCAACTTTGTCAGTCATCCATTTGATCTGTCGTAGACCGTAGTAGCTGACATGCTCATGGCAGACCGTATCGTAAGCGTTGCGTTCTACCATGAGTGGCAGATAGCTTTGCTCAAAAACCCACACACCTTGATCATCTAAGCAGTCATAGACTTGCTGCATAAATTCGGTCGGATTGTCAAGATCGTAGAACATTGCGATCGAAGTGACGATCTTCGCTTTGCGATCGCCGAACTGCTTTGTGAAAGTTGCCGCATTGAAGAAGTCAGGGATCAACTTTACATACGGTGGATAGTATTGTTGGAATTTTGTTCCGGACGGGTCCATGCCGATCAAATTGAAACCGTGGTCACCGTACGCGCTGAGGGTTGTACCATCGTTGCTGCCGATATCTAGGACAATATCTCCAGCAAACAGTTCGACAAGCTCGCGGGCTCCCTGAACTCGACTTTGCAGGTGCTTAACCATGGAAGCGTTGAGGCCGGAGCGATAACCATAGTTATCGCCGTACATTTGGTCTGCGGGGAAGGAGTGATTCAGTTGAACTAGGCCGCAATCGCTGGTGCATTTTACCAGCTCGAGAGGCCCAACCGGCACCTCTTGAGTTAGGGATTTGGGGAATACACCGGTTAGCGCTTGTTCGCCCAAATTGAGAATCTCGGTCAATTCGGTACCGCCACAGATTCGGCAACATTCAAGTTTTTTATACATTCAACTAGTCCTTTAGCATGAAACTGTTCCGTCTTGTCCGTCACTCTAGGGACGATCCTTAAGTTGAGTCAACACCGATTCTCCTGCACCGAAACCAATTGCTGAATTCTGTCAACGGCAAGAAAGTCCGTACTTTGCCAGAGCATGTTTTTATCGACTCGTTGATCCGCCAAGACGCGCTCGCCGAGCGCCGAACCTGCAAGCAGTGGCTGCTCTTGACTGTGGATTGCCGTGTCATCTAACATTCGACCAAAGTTTGACAAGGCTGGTGGCTCCTATTTGAGGCATAAAATATTGTGGCAGGACCCTCACGCGTCTTAATTGACTGCTCGCATGCTGTTCGATGCGGCAATAGAACTGGGGTTCAACGTGTAGTTTGGAATCTTGCCAAAGAAGCCGAGAACTGTGCCGCTGAGCTAAATGGAAGTGGGGTCAAGTGCCAATCCACAGTCTTTCACAACGATGGTTTTTGGCCACTTGATGCAAAACAGACGCCACTAAGCCTCCGAATGCGGTCGGACATTCTCAGTCAAACTTCAAAAGCCTATCGAGCGATAGCAAATCAAGTCTGCAGGATTTTTCCTGCGAGTAATTTGAAAAAGTGGTTGTTGCCTGAAGCCGGGCATTTAGGTGTGTTTCGTTCTTCAGTTCGCAGGCAAGAATTGTGTGAACGCCGTGCTCGTCGACGGGCGGCTGGCTGGACGGTCCCCGGGCGTGGCGACATACTTTTGCTCCCAGACGCGTATTGGTGCCAAATGAAAATCTGGCCCAAAGTTGCTGAGGCTCGATTAAGGGGGACACTGGTGGCTGTGGTCATTTATGACCTAATACCTTTGACCCATCCACAGTATGTTCCCCCTGGCAGCGATGTGGCTTTCCTAGACTACCTGCGCTGCGCGGTGGAGAATGCCGATTTATTGATCGCAATTTCCGACACAGTTCGCGACCAATGCACTAGCGAAATCGCTAAACGATGGCCCGAACAATTGAATACCACGAAGATTAGCTCGTTCCGCTTGGGGGCTGAATTGGGTGTCCCAGAAGGAAATCCAAGCCCGGAGATTCAAAAACTATTCTCGCCCAGAAATTCGAATACACCTTATCTGATGGTGTCGACCTTTGATCCGCGGACCCATGCCCATTCCCGATGGCGCGTCGCCGCCGTATGCGGGCACGCTGCAACCGGGCGGCGCGACCTTTGACCCGCCCATCCAGATTGAATGGCCGAACATGAGCGGCCTGCCCGCCGGCTCCATCGCCTACTTCCTGACTTACAACCACGACACCGAGAAATTCGAGATCTTCGCCAGCGGCCGCGTGACCAATGACGGCTCCACCATCCTCACCGACCCCGGCGCCGGCCTCACCGTCTCCGGCTGGGGCTGCAACTGCCCACCCTACTCCGTCACGGGCGATTGCGTTTTCCCTC
>JANNNN010000487.1:0-5799 GCA_031398555.1 Planctomycetia bacterium
GCATTAAAATTTTCAGTCGTGTCTTTAAACCTGTTGGTGAGAGTGAGATCCCAGTTGGTTGCCGTTAACTTTCCTTTATAATCTTGCGTGTAATAGGTGGTGTTCCCGTAAACGCTGGCCCGCGAGCTAGCCGTTTGTTCGCTAAATGACGAGTTTTGTGAGTGTTTTGAAAGATGTCAAAAAGGATTGTGAGGTCAGTTCGATTTTTCTTGCTTATTGACAGGGCCTGCAATGTCTCGCTGTTCGCTTGGAGATTGCCAACTACGCCGCGAACGCAGGGAAGTCCGGAGGCGAGTTCTTAACGCCGCAGCACGTTTCCAAGCTGATCCATGCTGGCGTTTGAAAGCCAAGCGAACGTCGACCACTTCGCTCGATCCGTTCCTTTTGAAACCATCGTGTCAAGCTCAACGCCGAGTTGAAAACGACGGTCGTTAGAATCGATCAGTTGCGGATGGAGATTGACGCAATCGTGGCGGAGATCGAAGTTCGAAGAACCGGACGGCTTGCGCCGTGCCGCTTTAATTGGAGGACAACCACTCCCCAATTTGAAATTATCCCACAGGCTGTGGGCCAAATCCCGTGGGGACATGTTCGTCGACGGATCGTTGCAATACCCGTCTTTCGAGGGGCTTTGAACTAAAACGTAAGGCGTCGGAACAGTCGATGGGCGTTCTCGGATTCGCTCAGCGCGGGAGGAAATGGCGAAGTTGCCACCCTTGTTCTGCCAGGCGCGTTTCGAAGAACCCGGTGAAAAACTCTTCGAATTTCTGCGTAATCCTCAGTAATCGCTAAAATCTGACGCAAATTAGATGAAAATATCGCTATGTCGTGAAGACTCGAGGGTTTTGTAGCATCCAATGAACGTTGAACCAGAAATTCGTTCTGACAATCGAAGCGCACATGTCACCAGTTCCACTCCAATTTGTTTTGCTACTCGCGGTTGCGATAAGCCAAATATTCGGTGGGATTTCGTGCTGCTGCTTGGGACGGAGTCTTTTGTTGCCCTTTAGCAACGCCGCTAATGCTGTGGCAGATAGCCCGGTGTCAGTGTCTCAACCAGCAGGCGAGGCGGCTTGCCCAAAATGCGCAGCCCGCCCTAGGCACGACTCTGTAACATCCCCGGGAACGCGAGCGGAAGTTAATGGTGCTCGCACTCAACTGTGTGAAGATGGCCAGTGCCGATGCGTCAAGTACGTGAGCTTTGCTAATACGCAAAACGAGTCAACAGTAGTGCAGTCATTCGATTCTTCGGTGGTTGACGTCGTTGCGTCGGACTTGCCGAGATTCCTCGACCAAGCCCCTGTTCGTAAGTTTGAAGTTCCGATCCGCTTAGGTGGACATTCTTGGCAGTCGATCGCCTGTGTTTGGAAGAATTGAGTAGTCCAGCAAACCCTCTTTCCGTGTTTGTTTGGAAGAGTTGCGAGTCCGATTTTGGATGGCAACAAGTCAATCTCAGGTTTGTCAAAATCACAGGTGAATCATGTTTGCCGAAATTTCATTGTTAGGTCTCGTCACATTGGCTTCGTTCGGAATCTCTACGAAGGGTGAGGCCACGGATACCAACGCACTTTCTCTCTCGGGCAAAGGGCAACCTATATGCTGCATGAAGAATGCATACTGCTGCCTTGATAATCGCTCCTGCTGCCCCCCGCAAGTAGCGGACGTAGCTAACTAAAGGCATCGCTGTGTGTGGACTTAATTGTTCGCAGGCAGTTCTTGCTTTTTTTTCAAATAGGAGTGAAGAATGCATCAACCTCAGTCATCCAACTTAGAGGATTCAAAATTGGGCAATATGCCCAATGAAGAATTAGCAGCTTGGATCAATAAAGCGGCGCGCGGAAGTCGTGAATACCAGAAACGAATTTATGAGTTGTTGGCTTCGAGGACTTACCGAGTGATCCGAAAGATTGTCGGAGCAAGCAATGCAGACGACGTCATGCAGGATTTCGTTATCCAGTTATTCGCCAAGCTTGACCAATTTCGATTTGAATCCTCGCTCGAAACTTGGGCTCACCGAATGGCTGTTAACCAAAGCTTACAGTACTTGAGAAAGTCTAGTCGAGAAGAGCAGCGAGTACGAAAGGTCGCGATGGCAACTGAAATGGAAAATGATTCCAATACACAATTGCAAACAGACGATGCCGAAGTGCTCCAACTTGCCATGGAGCAAATCTCGGGTGAGCAACGAGCGCTCCTGCACATGAAAGAAGTCGAAGGACTTAGCTACGAAGCGATTGCGAGTGTGCTTGGGATTCCCGAAGGAACCGTTGGATCGAGACTAAACAAGGCTAGAAAAGAACTGAGGACTTCTCTAATCCGTTTGGGTTGGGAGACTTAAACATGAATGATAATAAAGGGGTCAGACCCCAATTGCCAGAACGGCCCTTCGGGTGCTCAGCACAATTGGGGTCTGACCCCTTTATTGCAGATAGATTGTCGGCTTACATCGATAACGCACTGGGTGCCGATGATGTTCATATAATCAAGCAGCATTGCTCTACGTGCGAGATGTGCCGTGCATTGGTGTCGCAATACCAGGCAATGGGTACGCTTATGCGTCAGTCCGAAGCTCATGTTGACACCGAAGAACTGTGGGAACGCGTGTCCTCGCGGTTAGAAGGCAGCGCTATAGTCCCGATCTCCCCTCGGTCTCAACTGAAGAATTGGGTCTACGCAATCTTAGCAACTGCCGCATCCCTTACATTGATGTGGATTGTTGCCAACAATTCATCGTCAAAGCATGCTAACGAAACGCACGAACACGCGGCCTTGGCAGTCGATTTTCAAGAAGTGATTCGATCGGCAAAGAGTGAACCGAAAATTGCCATCGCCAAGTTAGTGGCGAAGTACCAAGGCAAAGAACTCGACGCGAGGGCCGCTGCCGACTATCTCGGATACGAACCTGCCGTCTTCAAGAGCGCTCCTGAAGGATTTGCTCGTGTTTCAACGCACGTGCTGAACATGCCTTGCTGCAAATGCTCGGCGTCGATCTGTGAACGGGATGACGGAACATCTGTAATCGTATTCGAGCACAAAGACGAGCAGCCCGTTTGGTTCGGTGACTCTCCGTCGATCGATACCCAGTGCAGCGGTAAGACATGCAAGATTGTCGAAACGGCAGGTCTATTGGCCGTGAGCTGGAAGAACCAAGATCGTCAGTTGACAATCGTAGGAGCGAACGACATCGCCGAAGTGAATCAATGGGTGGCGTCAATGAATCTTTAGTTAATGGTTTATCATAACCCGGTGCGTCAGGCTTGTTGATTTGTTCACGTAGCAAGCAAGTCATCAGCCGGATCAATTAAAACAGTTTCCCGACAACGAAGGTAAAACAATGTCAAAACGGACTCGGCTCTATTGGTCAGTGATTCCTGGAATGGGCATCGCAATGTTTTTTGTCGCAGGTTGCAATCCCACAGCGCAGACAGGAAAGGCCGATTTAGATGCAACATCTTCTAGTGCAGAGCAAGTTCAGCCTAGTGGTGGTCAATCTCAATCAGCCTCTGCGGATTCTGAACACGGGCATAAAGACGGCGCACATGGTGGGATCTTAGTCTCCCTCGGTCGCGATAGCTATCACATTGAAGCGGTCGTGGATTCTGAGGGAATTATCCGTCTCTATACGCTTGGAAAAGACGAAACTCGCGTCATTGACGTGGAAGATCAGACTCTCAAGGGCTTTGTTAAAGCTGAAGGTGACACGGATTCAAAAAGCATCACATTCGAACCGAGCCCACAAGACGGCGATACTAAAGACAAAACGTCTATGTTCGTCGGCAAACTGTCGAGCGAGTTTGTTGGACGCAAGCTCGACGTAACAATTCCCAATATCCGTATTGATGGCGAACGCTTCCGGCTTGGTTTTCAGTCTGGCCAAGAATCACACGGCGATTCGCCAGCGATGCCTGACAAGCTTGCTGATGATGCGGAGAAGGATCTTTACCTGACACCGGGTGGTCGCTACACCGCTGCTGACGTTGCGGCGAATGGCAATTTAACCGCTTCTCAAAAGTTCAAGGGGATTAAGTCCGCTCACAACATGAACCCTAAAGTTGGCGATCGTATATGCCCGATCACGGAGACAAAAGCCAATTCAAATTTTACTTGGGTGATTGATGGCAAGCCGTACCAATTCTGTTGTCCACCTTGCGTGGATGAGTTCTTAAAGATGGCCAAGGGAGGGGTTGAGCCGTTGCCTGAGCCGGAGTCGTTTGTGAAGAAGTAGGGAAGGAGGAAGGGAGAATGGGGAATGGAGGGGAATGGAGAATGGAGAATGGAGAATGGAGAAAGAGGAATGGAGAATGGAGAATGGAGAATGGAGAATGGAGAATGAGGAGGCTTGGTGATGGCGTTGTATAAGAGGCATACTGATTTGCCGGTTTATCAAGCTGCGTTCTCTGCTGCGCGGGAGGTGTTTGTACTAAGTAAGTCATTTCCTAAACAAGAGCGTTACTCACTGATTGATCAGATTCGACGTTCCTCCCGCAGTGTATGTGCGAATATAGCCGAGGCGAGATTCTAGCGCAACTAGTTCACCTCATTGAGAAAACTACTCCATGGATCCCAAGTAAATGAAGTCCCCCATTCTCTATTCTCCATTTTCTATTCTCCATTTTCTATTCTCCATTCTCTATACTCCATTCTCCATTCCCCTCTTAGCGCACGAAGGACATCAACCACTGCCCTCCAAAGGCGTACAGGTGGACACGGAGCGAGGCTACATCACTCTTTCCGGGCAAGCACGTGATGCGATCGGGCTCGAAACGGCGGAAGTCGTAGTTGGAGAAGTATCATCCAAGCTTTTTGCATATGCCGAAACCATCGCGCCATGGGATGCGAAAGCATTCGGCTCAGCACAGATCTCAGGACGGATAGCAAAGCTACTCGTTCGACCTGGTGACATTGTCGCCAAGGATCAGGTGGTTGCTGAAGTATCTAGTCGCGAGCTTGAAATACTTCAGCTCGAGTACTCACAGGCCAAGCAAGAACTCGCTCTCAACCGGCAGCTGCTTGATATGACTCGGCCGTCGGCAAGCGCCGGAGCAGTTCCCATGCAGCGACTACTTGAATTAGAAAATGCTTATCAACAGAGTGAAAACAGCCTTGCGATTGCGCGAATCCGCGCAAGAACACTAGGTGTTGATGCGGTTTCGCTCGATCAAGTTGCTCAAAAGCCGATTCATCATTTGATCCGTTCTCCGATAGCTGGCAAGGTTGTGCACTCGGACTTGTCAGAAGGCAAATTTGTGGAGGCGTTCGAACATCTCTTCGAGATCGTCAACAACGATGCAACGTGGGTGAGGCTGCAACTGCTTGAAAAAGACTTGTTCAACGTTTCGATCGGACAGAAGGCATTCTTAACTTTCGCGGATGGTGCTGTGGAATTCAAAGGAACAATAGATCGAGTCGATGCTGGTTTGGAATCGAGAACTCAAGTGAGCTGGGCTTGGGTGACAGTTTCGAATCCTGCTGTGGTTCCCGGAATGGTAGGGACTGCAATGATTCAAACCGCAACGCAGAGCGACCGCATGGCTGTTCCGCTGCGTTCTATTTACAGCGATGGGCTGCAAACGTATGTGTTTGTTGAGGAAGCCTCGACACGAGTTTCTGCAGAGTACAAGAAACGCAACGTGACGATGGGCAATCGAAAGCTGAGCACACGCGGCACTCCAAACCAAAGCATTGAAGTTATCCAGGGTGACCTCTACCCTGGAGACCGTGTTGTCGTCAAAGGCGGACATGAGCTATCGAGCCTCTTCTTTCTCGGAGTTCTTAAACTCTCAAACGAAGATCGAAAGC
>JANNNN010000496.1:0-4888 GCA_031398555.1 Planctomycetia bacterium
GGACAATGTCCGGATGCGGCTAAGATCCGCATCGAAGAATTCGTCAACGCGCTCGACTACCACGATCCGTTGCCAACCGGCAATCAAAAAGTGGCTTGCCGAGTTGAGCAAGCGATTCATCCATTCCTGATGCAACGCAATCTACTGCGAGTCTCCATGCGAACGGCTGCCACCGGACGTGCGCAAAACACCCCGCTGCGGCTCACTTTACTGCTGGATAACTCTGGTTCCATGGAGCGTCCTGACCGACGTCAAGCTGTCTTGCGAGCCTTCCAAACTTTAACTCAGCAACTGAAGGCTACCGATCAAATCACTTTAATCAGCTTCGCCAGCACGCCCCGACTACTGGCCGATAAAGTTCCAGGCAATCAAGGCGAAACGCTTTTGCAGCTCGTCGAAAATCTTCCCAGCGAAGGTGGCACTAACATCGAAGCCGCATTGCTGTTGGCTCGCGAAAAAGCCACCGAACAACAGATTCCTGGCGCTCAAAATCGAATCGTGCTGCTCACTGATGGCGCAGTGAACTTGGGTAACGCCAATCCGCAGAGTCTTGCGAAGTTAGTTTTACAGATGCGCGATTCAGGTATCGCTTTCGACGCCGCCGGAATTAGCGCTCAGGATCTGAATGACGAAGTACTGGAAGCGTTAACGCGCCAAGGCGACGGCCGCTACTATCTGCTCGACTCGGCGGAATCCGTCGACAAAACCTTTGCAGCTCAGATTGCCGGAGCGCTGCGTCCGTCAGCTCAGAATGTCAAAGTGCAAGTCGAATTCAATCCGAAGCGCGTTGGTCGCTACAAGTTGCTGGGATTCGAAAACCATCGGCTCGACAAAGAAGATTTCCGCAACGACAAAGTCGATGCAGCCGAAATGGCTGCGGCTGAAGCTGGTGTTGCTGTTTATCAGTTTGAAATCAAACCAAATGGCAGTGGCGATGTGGGCAATGTTTCCGTTCGCTTCCGCGACTTGTCGACTGGCGAAATGGTCGAGAATCGTTGGCCGATTCCCTACGAGTCCAATACACCAAGATTAGAACAAGCTGACCCATCGATGCAACTCGCCGCCAGTGCCGCATTGTTCGCCGCCATGTTAAGCGGCGGGCCATTAGGTGATAGCGTCGACCTAGTTCAACTTCAAAAGTTACTTTCGAACTTATCAGAACAGTGCGCCGGTCAACCCAGAGTTAAAGAGTTACGCACGATGATTGATCAGACGATAGCAAGCGGCCGTTAGTCTCTCCGTTCAAGTCTCACTTCGTGCCTGAGTTTGGTGGCCAGAAGCTCGACACAGAAGCAAGGTCACCTTTCGCGGAATGCTTAGAAGAGCAGCAACACACTGAAGAATGGTCACCCCTCGCCCCGGTACTCAGGGGGAGAGGGGAGCCAGTACATAAATCATCAAAAATCCCTCCAAATCCAAATCCAATTCTCAAATCTTAAATCCGCGATACCATCATGACTGTTATTAGAAGTCTCTCGATTGCGTGGCTCTTGGCGAGTCTGAGCGTTCACTGCTATGGGCAAGCCCCCGACCCGGTTACTCTAAATACTCAGGAGGCTCATACAATCATACTGAGCCCAGGAGTAGCCAAACCGCTAGTGTTTCTCTATGCGGCCAGTGCTCGCGCAGAGATACGCGTGGGCATGAAGGAAATTGAGCAGAGTATTCAACTTCGACTGCGAATCGTCCAGGGCGACAATCACAAGGGGGAATCAATCAGCCTTGGCTTGGGCGGTGTGGGCGATGTTATCGACGTTCAAGGTGACTCAATCGAATCATGGGCTGTTCGAACTGTAGACAAACAGCGGTATCTCGATCTGCAACTCAAGCCGATAGGTGACAAGCAAGACGGTGGAAAGGTTCCAGATACAACTGCTACCATTCGTGTTCGAAGTGAACACATTCAATTGCCCGCGAAAGTTGAACTCGCGCACCTAATGCCCGGCAAGTCGCTGGGATTCGATTCGCAGCTTGAGATCCAGTATGTCAATGCAGTAGCTGGCAAGATTGTGGCTGCCGATGGCTTCGCGCCGCTCGTTTCCAGCAAATCAATTGACCGTTTGCAAACGGCAACCGGCGGGCGTTTGGAACTGCAACTTGATCGTGACAGCGGATTACCTCCTGCCGTCGAATTGCTCGACGCCAGTTTAGTTGGTGAAGTTCATCCAAGCGGCAAATCGGTCAGCTTTGAACTTCGAGGTACCGCCATTATCAGTGTCGCTGGAACTCGACTTCGAGCTTTGTCGGGAAGCGTTGCGATCAGTCAATTGCCGACAAGTGTCGATTATCGACTTGAATTGTTGAATGTCGATTCTGGCCCAGTGTACGAAATGGTTTTTCCAAAAATCGGCAGTTTTCCGATCGCGATTGACTTTGTAGCCGCTCTTAAAACCGATGCGGCCAATTGGCGGGGGCTGGATTTCACCGTCGCAGCTAGTGCGGTGGTGCCGATAAGTTTAAAGGGATTGAGTTCCGAGATCGAATTCGCTCGCGATCAACAAACTATCGTACCACTGCTCGTTGAAAAAGATTGGCAGGGATTTTTGCCAGCCACTGGACGCGTGAACATGCGGTGGCGGAATGCGAGAAGTGCGACCGAAGGCAAGTCGTTCTTTACAACGAGCGCAACGATCGAAACGACCGTTGGTCCAGGACTGCTTCGACAAGATCACCGCATCGCTTATCAGTTGCTACAAGGGCAATTGGATTCACTGACCATAAAACTTGTCGGTCCGGGCGAAATCCTGAGTGTTGACGGTGAGAAAATTGTGGCTTGGAAAGTTGTCGGCGAAGGCAATGAACGGCAGCTTGAGATCACCCTCAATCAAGCACTAACTGCGGCCAGTCAAGTTATTGTTCGTAGTCAAACACCGCTTGGCACGTTTCCCGTTCGCGTCGAAGGACTTAGCCTTCAACCTCAAGGGGCCATTCGCAATTCAGGACACTTACGGATCTCGAACTCCGGCTCCGTCAGCGTTGAACCTGCTGCGCTGCGAGGCTTGACGCAGTTGGCACCTGAGCAATTCCCGGGCGAAGCACTGCAAGCGCGACAGCTGTTTGTCTATCGCTTTCCTTCCGCTGACTATGGTTTTACGATTGTTGCCGACCGCGTGCAGCCCGAAGTCAGCGTTACGCAACTGGTTTTATATCAACTGTCCGAATCAGATCGCGTGATCACGGCAGACATCGAGTTGGATGTTCGCGAAGCGACGATTCGCGAGTGGAATCTGAGCTTGCCCGAGGACTATTCGATTGTATCAGTTGTCGGTGCTAGCGTTGCCGACTACATGGCTTCGTCCGAGTCCGTCGATGGCGTCCGCAATCTAAAAATTCTCTTCGGTCAAGATGTCCAGGGGCGGCAGCTTGTTGGCTTGCGGCTGGAAAAGAACGAGGTGGCAGCGACTGGCCCATGGACCTTGCCACATATTCTTTTTCCAGAAGCCAAAGCGGTTCGCGGCGACATTGGTATCGTGGTTGCCGCTGGATTCCGCGCTACGGTTGGTACTATCGATCTATTGGTGGAGAAGCCGCTGTCGTACTTCCCGCGACCCGTTGCCAACCTTCAACAGGTGTTTCGAATTCGCGAGTCTGGTTGGAAAGCGACGATGCAGATTGAACAATTAGAACGCAGCATCCAGTCGGATGTCTTTCATCTGTATTCGCTAAGCCAAGGGACTGTGTTTGGTAGCGCCCTAATAAATTACTCAGTCACCGGTGCGCCGGTTGCCGAGTGGCAGTTGACTGTTCCTACTTCACTGGCCAACGTCACCGTGGATGGGCAAGAGATTCGCACTTGGCGACGCGACGGCGATCCATTGATCGTCTCGTTGCAGCAACCGATCTTGGGTGCCTACACATTGCTGGTTACGTTCGAGGAGAAACCGAATGTCGCCGATGGATCGTTTCAAGCTGGACTGGTCACGCCGTTGGGAGTGCAGGGTGATCGCGGCTTCATCGAAGTTGTCAGTCCGGTTCAAGTCGAAATGGAATCGCTGTTGGTCTCTAGTCAGTTACTAGTGCTTGATCCACTGGAGCTGCCCGCCGAGTTTCGTTTGCTCAGCACCGCACCGGCACTCGGAACATGGCAATACACTCAGCGTCCGTTTGATTTGAGGCTAAAGGTCAACTGGTTCGCCCAAGGCACAACTGCCGCACAAGTCGTTGAGTTCTCCGAGGCTAACAGTCGTGTTTCGCAGGATGGAGAGTTGGTGACCGATCTGTTGTACTACGTCAAGTCGCGCGGACAACGCACATTGAAGTTGGAGTTGCCCGGTGATCCAGTTCGACTATGGGCGGTTTCGGTCAATGGCCACCCTGTTACGGCTCGACGAGCGGGCGCGGATACTCTGATTCCTTTGCCAAGCGGCGCTGATCCGAACCTACCTATCGAAGTCAGCCTGCGACTTGGCAAACCGGCCCAAGACAAAGAACATGCATCGCTCACATTGCCCACGGTTTTCGCGCCGGTGTTAAAGACGCAGTGGAACTTACAGGCCGATGAAAACCATGTACTAATTCCAAGCGGTGGATCGGTCGAGCCCACTTTGCCCGCACGGTGGCCCAATGGCTTTGACTGGTTGGCAGGGAGTGGGCTCGTGTCGTTAGCGGCTCTTGCGATCCTTGCAGCTATCGTTGCCAGTACCAGTTCGATTTCTATCAGGCTTATTGCCTTAACGATCGCGATGTTAGTCGCTGCTGCCGCCAGCGTGTTTGCCTTTGAACAAATCACACCCGCAGTGCCGCTGCAACTTAGCTTGCCTGTCCTGGCTTCGGGTGAGAGTGTCGAATTGGAAGTTGGTAACATCCCCCAATGGCGCGCGTACATCTCTTGGCCAGGTGTAGCTTTAGGGCTAATTGGTTTCGTAGCGTTACTGATCGCGGTGCGGGG
>JANNNN010000500.1:0-6220 GCA_031398555.1 Planctomycetia bacterium
ATCCCTGCTACGTTTGGTCCTTTACGGAGATTGCATCTTGCGCACGCTACTGCGAGATTCGACGCAATTGTACACTGCGCGGATAACCAAATTCAAACCTGTCCTTGGACAACCCAATTTCAGCTGGAGAATGCACCCGTAGGTACTGCACATGCTTATCCGATCAATACGCCTTCGCGAATACGGCTCGCCGCGCACTCGGTTTGCTAGTTAAAAAACAGACTCCCGGTTCATCGTTACCTGCGATCGGAATGCAACGAATGGTGACTTTCAATTCTCCGAGCAGTGGAGCTAAATCTTCTTCCGATGAAAAATAGCACATTGCAAATCCAGCATGAATTTCAGGCGTATTAGCATTCTTGGGCGTAAAGTAAGCTCGGAACTCTTTCTCCGTCTTGATCTCAACCGTGTTGTCCTCCCGCATTTTAAGAGCTCGGTTGAACAAGTTGTCTTGCATCGACTGCAACAGGTCCGCAATGCCATCGACCAGCGCCGATCGCTCCATGCTCGTCTGCTCACCCGTATCGCGACGCGCTACAAACACGGAGTCCTTCGCGATATCCTTTGGACCAACTTCGATACGTAGCGGCACACCGCGTTTGACGTGATACCACTTCTTCTCGCCACCGCGCAAATCGCGATCATCCATTTCTACTTCAACGATGCGGCCTGCATAGATTTTTTGCTGTAACTCTTCACGCAGCTTCTTGCAGTACTCAAGCACCTCAGCTCGCTGAGCCTCATCGCGATAGATCGGCAGAATAACCGCATGCGCCGGGGCAAGCCTCGGTGGCAATACGAATCCATCATCGTCCGAATGCGTCATAATGAGCGCTCCAATCAACCGCGTGCTGACGCCCCATGACGTTGTCCACGCATAAGCCACCTCGCCATTCTGATCTTGGAACTTGATCTCTTGCGCCTTGGAAAAATTCTGCCCCAGAAAGTGGCTCGTGCCAGCTTGCAGCGCTTTGCGATCTTGCATCATAGCTTCGATCGACAGCGTCATATCCGCGCCGGGAAAACGTTCGCCAGCTGTCTTTTCGCCTTTAATTACCGGAACCGCCATGTAGTTTTCGGCAAAATCCGCGTAAACATCCAGCATCTTGCGGGTCTCTTCCATGGCTTCTTCGGCAGTGGCATGAACCGTATGTCCTTCCTGCCATAGAAACTCAGCAGTTCGCAAAAACAATCGGGTCCGCAGTTCCCATCGCACCACGTTGGCCCACTGGTTAATCAAGATCGGCAAGTCGCGATAGGACTGGACCCACTTGGCATACATGGCACCGATAATCGTCTCGCTCGTAGGGCGAATGATCAGCGGTTCTTCGAGCGGCCCGGCTGGACGCAAGCCGCCGGTTTCTGGATCGGGCTCCAAGCGATGGTGCGTTACAACCGCGCACTCTTTGGCAAAGCCTTCAACGTGTTCGGCTTCCTTTTCGAGAAAACTCATCGGAATGAACAGCGGAAAGTAAGCGTTCTTGTGCCCGGTGTCTTTGAACATCTTGTCCAGCACACGTTGCATGTTCTCCCACAAGGAGTAACCCCAAGGCTTAATCACCATGCAGCCGCGAACGGGCGAATTTTCTGCTAAGTCGGCACCTTTGATGACTTGCTGGTACCACTCTGGATAATCTTCTTCGCGAGTTGGGCTGATGGCTGTTTTTGGAGCTTTGTTCATGGCGGTGGAAACTTAGGACGGTGAGTGAGCTCGGCTTTGTCGGCACGGGCCCAACAAAACAAAGACAGATATTCTGCGTAAACGGACTCCAGATTCTAAGAGAAGGCAAGAAAAAGTGTTACCCCCTAGTCGCTCACCGCAACCATTGTAGAGCTGCGATCGCGGAGTTTTATCCGTGGAACCGCTATGCCATCCGTGGGAAATTGCGTTTCACCTGCCCACGGATGACATTGTAGCTGACAGTAGTACCCGCTGTCCTATACAATCGGAGGCACCCCACTCAACGAGCTCGAATTAACTTCACAACACATAGCGTGATACGATGCCAGCAGAACAGACGCTTCAAACGACAGCCTTGGATGTGCCTAGCTTAGAGGTGTTATGTGCGCGGCTCCACGGAGCCGCCAGCAATCTTGACGCCTACGAAACTTGGCCTACGGACCAACTGGCTTGGTGTGCTGAAGCCGGCGTGTTTCGATGGTTCATCGATGAAGAGCATGGCGGGTTGAATTGGACAGATGCCGAGATTATCGAAGGCTATCTGGCGCTCAGTCAAAGCTGCTTGACAACGACTTTCATTCTTACCCAATGGAGCGCTGCCTGTCGCCGTATCGCTACGAGCACCAATCGAGCACTGGCCGAACGACTGCTGCCTCAACTGGCGACCGGTGAACTATTTGCAACCGTCGGTATCAGCCACTTAAGTACAAGCAGGCAGCACGCAACGCGCCCACCTTTGACGGCTCAGCGTCGACCCGACGGCAGCTATGTCTTGAATGGCTACAGCGCTTGGGTTACCGGCGGAGCGTATGCTGACTACATCGTGGTCGGAGCGGTCTTGCCGGACGGACATCAAGTCTTGTGCTGCGTACCGCGTATGTGCCCAGGCCTGACGACTTACTTGGGCCAACGACTGGTGGCCTTAACATCTAGTTGCACCGATAAAATCGAGTTGAAAAACGTGATTGTCCAGCCAAGCGATGTGATTGCTGGACCCATGGCAAACGTCATGCAAGCTGGCGGCGGTGGGGGAACAGGTGGATTGCAGACCTCCACGTTGGCAATTGGACTGGCAATCGCTGCCGCAAACTTCTTAAAAAGCGAATCGTCGCAACGTCGTGACATAGCTGATGCAGCCAAGTCGATCGAGTCTGAGACTCTGGCTCTTCGCGGCTCGCTGTTAGCCTTTGCAAAAGGTGAAGCGACGAATCTATCTGTCAGCGAGTTGCGAGGTAAAGCCAATTCGCTGGCCTTACGAGCCACTCAAGCAGCGCTGACGGTTGCAAAGGGAGCCGGTTTTGCGGCCGACCACGCAGTGGGACGCTGGGCAAAAGAGGCTTTGTTCTTCCTGGTTTGGAGTTGCCCGCAGCCAGTTCTGGACGCGAATCTTTCCGAACTGACACGAACCGATTCCGAAAACTGTTCGCTCTAACGCATTTGCAATGGCGAACCGACGGTATTGGCTTGCCCAGGAATTTCTGAACTGCTACCCATCGCTTGACCAAGACGGGAAGCTAAAATTGCCGTTTTCGGATTCCGGATCGGGGCATTAGCGGATAAAATAGAGTTTTCTGTGCAAGAATCGCAGAGATGACTTTTCGGAGACTTGGTGGATGAAGAAAATCGAAGCAATCGTACGTCACTTCAAACTTGAAGACGTTAAAAACGCACTGACCGAACAAGGCATTCACGGCATGACAGTCAGTGAAGTGCGGGGATTTGGTCGCCAAAAAGGCCACACCGAAATCTACCGAGGCACGGAATATGCCGTCGACTTTGTCCCCAAAGTCAAAATCGAAGTGGTCTGCACCGACGCAAACCTGCAAACAGTTATCGACACGATTCTAAACACTGCCCAGACAGGGCAAATTGGCGATGGCAAGATCTTTGTAACCGATCTTGCGGACGCTATTCGAATTCGAACAGGCGAGTCTGGCGAAGAAGCTATCTAACAGGGGAGCTAATGGCAGTAGCAGGCGGACTGCCACAGGCAGTGATCGAATGTCGTGCACGTCTTCAAGACGGTCGCTTGCGCTTGCGCGCGCTCCATGACAGCGGTGTCTCAGGGCTGCAAGTCTGTGTGCGTCTTTCCGACTTGGTCGATAGCTTGGTGCTCGAGTTGTTGCAAGCGGCTCTGGCTGAGTTGTCCGTCGACAAGCTGGACAAGAATATCACTCTGGTAGCCCACGGTGGTTATGGTCGCCGCGATGTGGCACCTTTCTCTGACGTCGACTTGATGCTGCTGCACTCGCAAGCTTTCTCGCAACATGCGATTCCACTTGCTCGAAAACTCAGTCAGTGGATCGTCGATGCGGGTTGTCAATTAGGATTCTCGCTTCGCACACCGCAGCAAGCCCTGAAGCTGGCCTGGACAGATGCGACTGTTTATACGTCACTAGTTGAAAGCCGTGTGATTGCAGGTAGCGTCGATCTGTTCGGGCAGCTGATGCGGAATTTGCGACAAGGTGCCAAGCGTCGTAGCGGAAGAATGATTCGTGCCGTTGAACAAGCTCGATTTGAAGAGCGACGCAAGTACGGCGAAACGGTTTTCTTGCTGCAACCGAATATCAAACGTTCGCGCGGTGGCCTCCGCGATATTCAGCTTGTCCGCTGGATTGGTTTTACTCAGTACGGCGAATGCGATCTCGACCAACTCGCGCAACTCGGGCATTTATCCGCTGAAGATCAAAACGCGCTCAAAGTCGGATATCAGTATCTGCTGCGACTTCGCAATCAGATGCATTTTGAGTACAGCAAGTCGCAGGACCAACTTGATCGCCCGCTGCAAATGAAGCTCGCCGCCTGGAGCGGCTTTCACGGCGAGGAAGGCATTTTGCCAGTCGAGCAGTTCATGCAGCAGTACTTCGAACGTACCAGTGAAATCCGCTACAGCAGCGCTCACTTTCTTGCATCTGCGAAGATGCGTTCACGGATCTCGCAGAGTCTCGAACACGCGGTCGGCTTGCCGGTTCATCGCGATTATCGAGTTGGTTGGTCACACGTTTGGGCCACTCGCTCTGGCCTGGAGCGTTTGAAACGCGACCCAGCCGCGGTGCTCGAATTGATGTCGCTGTCGAATCGGTACGGTCGCCCGATCGAACACAATACGTGGCGCGAGATTCGGTCGGCGATGCTCGGTCGGCCAATTTCGGAAATTGATCCTGTTACGATTCAGCGCTTCTGGGAACTACTTTCACACTACGGCAACCTCGGTTCGCAACTCAGGCGTCTGCAAGAGCTACGAGTTCTTGAACAGATTATTCCTGGAATGAAGCATGCGCGATGCTTGCTGCAATTCAACGAGTACCACAAATACACCGTGGATGCCCATTGCATTCGCACGGTGGAGTGCGTTACGGATTTGGCCACACAGAATTCGACACTCGGCAACTTGTACCGCGAGCTGAGAAACAAAACGATCTTGCACCTGGCGCTGCTCATCCACGATCTCGGCAAAGGTTTCGTCGAAGATCACAGCGAAGTCGGCCGGCGCATCGCTGCTGAAACTGCTGATCGACTGCGACTAAGCGCACAGGACAAAGAGACCTTAATGTTCTTGGTGCATCAGCATCTGTTGCTGTCCAATACTGCCTTTCGTCATGACCTGAATAGCAACGAAGTGATCGTCCGCTTTGCATCTGTGGTCGGTTCGAGCGAGCGATTGATACTGCTCTTGCTCATGACTTACGCGGATCTGGCGGGCGTTGGACCGGACGTAGTGAATCAATGGAAAGTAGATCTGCTAGTGCAGTTGTATCGTCAAACTGACTCGCACTTCCGGGACGACAAGCCGGGTGAATCGTTCCGCGCCGATGTCCGTGATCGACAGCTTAATGTGCTCAAGCTCGTACCGCCGGGCGCTAATGACGACTGGTGGAAACGGCAAGTTGAAGCCCTGCCCATCGGTTATCTACTGCGCATCCCGCCCAGTCAAATTGTTGATGAGCTTTCAAAACTCCGAAACCTGGAAACGCAACCGGTACTGGCTTGGGGTCGCTTCAGCCCCGCTCAGCAGGCTGTCGAGTACACGATCGCTCTTAAGCAGTCCGGTAAACCCATCGGGACTTTCCATCGCATTACCGGTGCACTCTCTAGTCAAGGGATGCAGATTTTGGCTGCGGATATTCATACTCAGCCAGACGAAATCGTGTGGGATAAGTTTTACGTCGAAGATAGCGAATACGAAGGCGCACCACCCCAACATCGCATCGATGAAATCTGTGCGACGCTCGTCAAGGCACTCGATCCAACGAACTCTCAACCTCCAACTTTTCCAAAAATCTGGCGCAACAGCCGTACCAAAGCCGCTGAAGGATTGAAGATTCAGCCAACTCAGGTCCGCTTCGACAATAGTACTTCAGTCCGCGTACCGGCGCTTTCCGATGCGGCGCGCCAGACGGCGGGACCGGCGGCGCGCCTTTGGATCACGGGCGTCGGAGGCGACGGGCGTGCGGCCCGCGGTCCGTTCGCCGAGGCCGAAGCTCTCATCGCCCAAAACTTCAGCCGGCACAGCCGCGATCTCGGCCGCGCCCGTCCGGG
>JANNNN010000511.1:0-11747 GCA_031398555.1 Planctomycetia bacterium
GCTTGGCGAAAGCCTGTCGACGAGCCGCTGAGACGCTATCAAAAGTTCAGGCCGAATTCCTCAGCAATCTGTCGGCTGAGATCATTGACAACGAAGAAACGCTTATGGACGGCGAGTTCATGTTAAGCGAGTTTGTTGATCGTTTTGGACCGCGAATGGCCCATCTCAACGGCATTCTTCAGGTGCTTGCCCAGTTGGGCAGCGGAGTACCGGTTCAGGGGTAGGTGCTATTAAAGTCGCTAAACTCCCTACTCAGCTCAAAGGCAATAGCCGTGGCTGCACTTGATGCAGCTAGCGGCGACTCAACACTCAAGTATCTGCGCATCGCTAGAAATTTTTCGGTAGCAAAAACGCGATCTAGCATCTTTCGCCCAATGCATGCACTCTGCTGCAAACGCCGCAAAACCCCTGTCCTAACTAAGTTGATATCCGCCGTGGCGATCTTGGCAGTTTGGCGAGCACAACTCTCTTTTTCGACAAGGTTTGCCCATACTGACTCAACTCTCTTTGAAAGACTATCCGATACTACCGGCACAATCAGAAGTTTGCGCGGAACATCACCTCTTGGTCGGGGTGGTGCCGTGGGGGCAATTCCGTTTGCTACGGTGGAAGGTAGTTATGTCGGTGCTCAAAATGTTCAAGCGCTTAGTCGCACTCGTCGCCTTTATGGCGTTTAGCCCATCGGTTTTTGGACAGGTGTATCACCCGTTCGCAGAACCGCTGGAATTCAATCCGGATTGGCAATTCTTTGCGCCTGTCGATGTCGACTCGCTCATGGAACTTCCGAACCGAAAAAGAGCTAATACAGGTTGGTTCGGTACTTACGACCGAGAATACCTGGCGCTCTCACGTCCGAACATATCACAGTCTGCCGCGAACAGCGATTTCGGCTGGGGAAATCGTTATGATCTCGGTTTCATGACCGACGATCGCACGGGATGGTTGGTCAGTGCAAGGCACTTTGGTGCCAACACTTTCGAAACCCAATACCAGGAACGCATTAATCGCGTGAACACGGCTGACACCGGCGCCCAACCTAATCCGGTCACCCCGTTCATTGATCAGAACGATCCACAGTTCCGTACACGTGTCTACCTGCTTGCGAACAGCTTGAATGTTGCATCGACGTCGAACATTGAGCTCAACAAGACCTGGCGTCGAGAGCCGTATCGTTACGGCGGCATCATCGAACCGATGGTGGGTCTTCGTTACACTAACTTCGCTGACCATGCGCAGAATCAAAGTTACACACGGTCTCCGAACCTGATTTCCGACCCTGGTACAATTGCAGCCACGAACGTAGTCGAAACGTTGATTTCGAATGAGACCGAAATTCAGAACCGAATGTTTGGGGGCCAGCTTGGTTTCCGATATTTCAACTACTACAAACGTTGGACGCTTTCGGGTGAGTTCAGAGCTTTTGGGCTACAGAACTTTCAAAATCGCAGTTATCAACAGCGGAGCGAAGTAACCGAGTACAGTGCTGTCGGAACGGGCGGTACGGTCGTTGCAACGGATTACCTAGTCGGTGGTGGAATCAATAGTGCACGATCAAGTAACAACGAGTCGGTAGTTGGTTTCGAAGCTAGAGCTGAAGCTGCGTATCAAGTGACCAAGTACTTCAGCATTCGCGGTGGTGTCGACGTTATCGACTTTGCCAACGGAATTTGGCGCGGGGCAAACCCGGGCTTTGGTCCAGTGGAAAACCATAACCAAGATGTTCAGCTAGCAGGTTTCACATTTGGCCTGACACTGAATCGATAACTAGTCTGACCGACTTCCACCGGTTCTCATAGGTCCAGATCGCGCCACGCGAACTGGACCTTTTTTCGTTGATATGTGGCATCCAATCTCGCCTTTAAAGTCGTATTCGATTACTGCTGAGGAGTGGTGGATTTGCTGCCCAGTAGACGCAACAGAGCGACTCGCAAGTCACGCACTTTCAGCGGCATCGCCAACATCATTCGCTTTGGTCCTAATTGGGCGCTGCGAATAACGAATTGTTGCTTACGATCCACTAAGAGGATGGCTGGGATATGGGCCGTATGTGCGTTCGAACCAAATTCATTGAATGCTTCGAGAGCCGCCGCACCCAATTCGGGTGTACTGAAAAGTACACAGTCCGCAGGTGCATCTTCATCCGGAGCGAATCGCGCTATCGCCCGCAGTGGATCGCTAATGACGAGCACGCGATAGCCACGTTTTTTCAACTTTTCACGTATCAAGTCCTGAAACTCAAGCTTGCTTTCGACTAGCATGATGGTCTTATTCGCGCCTTCGGTCGAAGCCTCTTCTTCATCCGTAGCTTCTTCACGTCCTGACGCGATGCGTGCCGTGGTAACTGTATCCCCTGCTTCCAATCGTGCCAGGGTTGTTCTTAGGTCATCAGCAAGTTGCAATGCGGTCTGATAACGCTTGGTCGGATCGAACTCCATCGCTTTGTGCACTACGGCAGCCACGTTGGATGGCACGTCGGGTGCGACTTTCTGAATATGTGGGACTTCTCTGAAACGCGAAACATTTAATCGTTGCATGCGGTCGCGAGTTTCCGTTAGTGGAGATTCGCCAACGAGTATGTGATAGAGCATGCTGCCAAAAAAATAGAGATCAGAACGAGGATCATCTTTTCGCACGCCGGTCCCACGCTCGAGGGCTGCATAGTCAATCGCTCGCGCACTTGGACAATCGGCAAGAGCAGCTTCGTTGCTCGTATCCGCCAAGGCAGCCAAACCAAAGTCCACCAACTTGGCTTTGCCAACGCTAGTGACCAATACGTTACTCAACTTCATATCGCGATGCGTTACGCCAAAGCCAGCGGCATAGGTTAATCCATTTGCGACATCAAGCATCAACTGAACAGAAGTCTTTGCATCAATCTTCCGTCGAATCTTTGTCAACTCCCGCAGCGTTTGTCCTTCTATAAACTCCATGACCATGTAGGGATTGCGAGGATCTGGGTCGACTTCGGTAATCGCTACAATATTGGGATGACGTAGTTTGATTCCAACACGCGCTTCACGCATGAATTGCTCTACTTGAGTCGCTTCGGCGCGATGCCGACGACGCAATACCTTCACCGCCGCCACACGACCTGTTTCGCGGTTGACGGATCGATATACTCTTGCAAACGTACCCGCACCAATCAGGTATAGAATCTTCCAGTGACCATAGAAATAACCAGTGCGGTCATTCTTCATGACCTTGTCAATCTGCAGGTTTGTCAGTCGATCGGAACGCTGAAGCACACGCAGCAAGTCTTCGCAAGTTCCGGAAATCCCACCAACTTCGGACCATGCACGCTCAATTTCAATCGGCTCGAGCAAGCCCAATTCGACGATTCGGTGTGAGAGTTGAGCTGGCGTTAGATCTGACATCGTCGACTATAAGAAAAATGAGTGCTCGAAAAAGTAGCTAAAAGACTGCATGCAGTGTGAGAAGCTATTTGGTTGATACTAAGCCAGACCACGCAAAAACGCAAACAAACACGGTAGAAAACAAAAAAGGAGTTACAGGTTTTACGCTGCAACTCCTTTTTCGGAGAGAGGGCCCATTTCAGTTTTCGATTCTGAGATCAGTTTCCTGAATTCGGATTCTATTCGGTGTTGTGGCGAAACAATCCGAAAGTGAAGTGGCCTGCCAATTGTTTCAAGTTGTTTTTCTTGCTAAACGGCGATTTTCTTAGTTATCGTCCTGACCCATTTCGGTCAATTTTTGCAGGTAGCCATCTCGTTCACGACGAGTAGCTTCGAGGTCAAATACGAGATACTTCATATCTAAACGAAGTTGACCGAGAGCCTCTTGCACAAGTGTTAGAATGCGGCGACGACGAACCGAGCTGTCAGTAACTCTACGCAGGGCAGGTAGCAAAGCAACGCGGTGTTCGATTGGCAGTCCTTGGATGGCCGCAGTCAACTCGAGCAGGTCTGCAGGGATTTCATCGTTCTTGGCCTCAGTCGATTGAGCGGATGCAGAACTCATTTTAAAGTCTCCCGAGTAGAGTGCGTTTGTCGCGAAGTGTCGTAGCTCTAATGCATGCCCGATACCAAAACCGGCGATGACTAGCATGTTATTCCATAACTACTTTGATTGCAAGCACTTAGGATAATCGGGATAATCTACAAAGTTTTCCAGCGTGGCAGAATCGCAACACCGGCGACTTCGCAGATTGGCCTGGAGTGAACGCCTAAGGTTTTGTATAAGAACGACTTGCGCTCCGTGCAACACGCTTAAAATCCGCTGTTGCTTTTTCGCGTCAATAGAAAAGTTGGCCGCGCGCGTCCAGAAATTGGTAGCCGAAACCTGGAATTTGTCATGGATGGACAAACAACTCGATGTCTAACGAGCACAGTTAAGCGTGTCCGGCTGCAAATTGCCTGCGTGTTCATCCTGGCTTGTTTTTCTCACTGCAATTATTCTTGGGGACAGATACAGGATTCTTTCGAGGGTGGGGTGCCACGGTGGAAATTTGCCGAGAGCGATGCCAGCGCACAATTGACTTTCCAAGAGATCAGTATCGCCTCTCCACATGGTGGCCAGACCAGCGAGCTGATGCAAGTTGCATCTGGCAATGGGACTTTCATTTACATTGTTTACCCCATCGAACCGTGCGTCGTAGTCGATGAGTTTCAACCGAGGCTGTGGACACGTTGCCCAAGCTCTGGCTTGAGAATCGGCGTGCGAATTGTTTTTCCAAGTTCGCATCATCCCGTTACTGGCGGTCGCTTGACGGCGATAGTATGGGGCGAGACTTACTCAGATCCTGGGCAATGGCAATCACTCAAGCTGACCAGTCTTAAGAAAGGGTTCGAAGCCGAAGTCGTCTCGCTACGACAACGTTACGGACCAAATCTTGCAATCGAAGATGCATTCATCGATTCGATTGTGATGAACGTTTTTACTGGCCCCGGCAACTTCCGTCTGCTCATTGATGACTTGAATTTGCAAGGCCACATAGCGCTGCCGTCTGTCGGTCGCGCTATTCCAGTTAACTGGCGCGAAGCGTGGCTGTGGCGTCCGGAGAGTGTCAATCCGGAAGGCCGTTTTTGGAACGCGATGAATCGCCCCGAAGTTTGGTTGCAGTATCAAGGCGAATCACTTCCGTGGATCAAATCGCTTGGGATCACCGGCTTGGTTATTGGCCGCGTTCCAAGTGAAGATCAATTGCGAGTCATTCAAGAGGCCAAGCTCTCGGTAGTCTGTCCTTTGCCGCAATCCAACATTTCGTACACAGCTTCATCGGCGGCAGCTATCCGCGGCTGGCTGATTGGTGCGGCGCTGGACAGTAGTCAGACTGCATTGGCGCGCGAGCAAGTTAGTCGGCTTGCACTAATGCCACCCGAACTGAAGCGACCCATCTTTGGTGAGGCGCTTGAGCAATACTGGGCATTCAGTCGCATTGCGGATGAAGTCATAGTTCCCGTTCCAGAAAGTATGTCGCCGGGTGACTCCCTGGATCATCAAAACTGGTTACGCACTCAGTTGGCATCGACGACGCGCCGCGGCCACGGTTGGGTGGCGACCAACATCGGCGTTGATCCGCTGTGGCTGAAGCAATTTCGAGCCGCACAAAAACTCATTGAGCCCCAGCGACCTGAAAGTGGAATCGGAAAATACGAAACTCCCACAAACCCTCGCGTACTTCGACAGCAGATCGTGCAAAGCCTAGCCGCTGGAGCAACCGGTTTTACATTGCGTTCACCAGGTCCCGAAGAACGAGGCAATGACAAGTTGCAGCAAGCACTGGAACTGAACACAAGCGCTGGACGAGCTCAGGTGGCAAGCCTTCGCTGGACCATAAACGACTTGACGTTATGGGGTCCATGGATTGTGGCTGGTCAACAAATTCGATCACCGACAGTCAATCGCGCCGATTTTGTGACCAGCGCATGGATATTGCACAACAGTTACTTAGTAATTGCTCATAGAGTTCGCTCAACTGGCGATTCGATTTCCGATCCAGCGCTCGCACAACCGCTCATTTGTGCGACGTCGGTGGCAACCAACACTCGACAGGTCTTTCGAGTTACCACTGGCGAATACGAGCGTATTGACGCCGCGGCCGCGGCCGGTGGACTTCAATGGACTGTAAATCAACCGGCCGAAATCGAAGTGTTTGTCATTAGCGAAAACCCCAACGTGACTCGATTTGTCAATCGCCATTTGGCCGAAACGAAGGTGAACATCGCTGAGGATCAGCTTGAAGTGGCCAGTTACCAGCTAAGTATGGCGTCTGACCTCCTGATCGCTCGCTTTCCGGATCCCAATTCCAGTCTAGCTCGCCCGCTCTTTGGATTGCATGCACGAGCGCGGCGCCAACTCGAGGAGGGTTTGCAATCGCTGCGAAGCGGTCAAGCATCCACGGCTACAAAGCGCGCGTTGCAATCGCTTGCCTCATCGCAAACCATTCTTGATGATGGTGAGCGAGTAGCAATGTCAAGCCTGGTATCACGTCAGTCTAGCCCGTTTGTGTTGCAACCATCGGCCTTGAAGTACCACTGGCAAATAGCCCAAGCGTGTGAACGATCTCAGTGGCGCGACCTGCCAATAGCTGGTGCAGATCTAACCAGTCTCGATCTCATGTTGAAATCAGGTTGGACCCAAGAACAACGCCTGCAGGATCTGGCTGAGATGCGCGTCGAATGGATCCCACCGACCCCGCAGAACTCTCACGGCTTGCGTTTGGCTGCTTATGAGAAAGGTGAAACAACTTTGCCCGGCGGGTATGAAGGTGCGTCACTAAGAATTCGCAGCGCGGGGGCACAAGTCAAAGAAGGTCAACTGGTGCGTATCATTGCCCGAGCCAGAATTCAGATCGCATCCCAAGATCCGGCAAGTGGATTGCTAGTCTACGACAATCAACTGGGCCCTGGGATGGGCCAACTTGTTCGCGGCCTTCCCGGCGAGTTGAAAGAGGTCGAGCTCTATCGATTTATCGTCCGCGATGGCGACCTGCGTATTCTCGCCGAATGCAGAGGACAGTGCGACATCGTGATCGAGTCGCTCTCGGCAAGCGTAATCGAACCAGCCACTGACCGGCAATCCTATCCCACCTTACCTGTGGTCGATCTGAACAACGAATCGGGCTTTCGTATCGGTTCGATGGAGTCAGTGGTCGTTGAAAAGCCAGTCCGTCTTCAACCGCCGAGCAAAACCAGCAACTGAGTGATAGTGTTTCGCGCAGGCCGCTTACGGATCGCGGTAGAATTTGCGAAACTCTAGCCTGCTTTGGTAGAGTGTAACTGGTTTCGTGAGAAACCGGATGCGCCGCTATGTGTTGGCGGGCTCGACCGGTTTCGCACCAAACAAGCTTCATGCGCACCGAGATAATACACACGATCATGGAGGTACTCCCTTGAATCATAAAATTACCATCATCGGTATCGGCGACGACGGCCTCGAAGGGCTGACCCGCCAAGCTTTGGACCAAATCGCGTCTGCTGGAACGATCTTTGGCGCCGCGAATTTGCTGCGAAAAGTCGAACAGAGCCCTTCGCGTACAATTGGCCAGCGACTTGAAGCAACAATTGCTGACCTCGATCAGATGGCGGCAGCCATCAACAGCGCGAACCAGCTTCCCGTCGTCCTGCTGGCTAGCGGAGATCCGCTGTTCTATGGAACGTCGCGTTACCTGTGTGAAAAGCTGGGTAAGGATCGATTCGAAGTTCTGCCTCACGTGAGCAGCATGCAATTGGCTTTCGCTCGCGTCAAAGAAAGCTGGGATGAAGCATACTTGACCAATATGGCGACGCAGACCGTGTCGCGTGCAGTTGAACGCATTCGTTCAGCCGAAAAAGTTGGCATGTTCACAACCGATGAAGTGTCGCCCGCCGCCATTGCCAAGGCTCTGCTCGAGCAAGGCATTGAGTATTTTACCGCATATGTGTGCGAAAACCTTGGCTCTCGCGACGAACGTGTAACGCGGGGCACTTTGCAAGAAATATCCAAGCAGACTTTTGCAAGTTTGAACGTGATGATCTTGTTGCGTATGCCCAACGTGCCCGATCGACCGACAAACTTGCAAGGAAAGCGTCTGTTCGGAAATCCCGACGAGTGCTTCATGCAAAGTCGTCCCAAACGCGGTTTATTGACTCCTAGTGAAGTCCGAGCGATCGCGCTGGCTGAACTGGATCTCGGTCCACAAAGTGTCGTGTGGGATGTTGGTGCGGGCAGCGGTTCAGTGGCAATCGAATCCGCGATGCTGTCACCCGCTGGGCGTATCTTTGCGATTGAAATGGCGGCTGAGGACTACAACTTGCTGATCGAAAACTCACGCAAGTTTGGTACGAATAACGTAGTTCCCATTCTCGGTGAAGCTCCCGAAGCGTGGAGCGATTTACCGGATCCTGACGCAATTTTTGTGGGTGGTACTGGTCGGGCGGTGGTCAAGCTAGTGGAAGACGCCTGGTCGCGACTTCGCGCCGGTGGTCGCTTAGTTGCGAACGTCGCCAGCGTAGAAAATGTGACTGGCGTAGAACACCTACTTCGTAGTCTTACGAGCGACAGCAAAGTGCTGATGATTAACCTCTCACGCAGCCAACAGCAATTTGAAGAACTAAGGTTCGAATCGGCCAACCCATCGTTCCTTGTCGTGGGCCGAAAAAGCTAGCGCGTTATGCTAGAGTTTGTACGGGGCGCCGCAATGCTCCCCTGTGGCTGTTTTTATTGGAACCCCTAATTTTCAATCCGTTTCTATTAGACTGAGAGTTCCAGTGAATTCATCCGACCTGCAACTTGATGTGATTGCCGTGGGTGCTCATCCCGATGATGTTGAAATCGCTTGCGGCGGAACGCTGGCTGTACTTGCGAAACAGGGCTATCGCTGCGGCATTATCGATCTGACCAACGGTGAACCCACGCCGCGCTGCGACGATCCAGCTATCCGCGAGGCAGAGGCAGCCGCTGCGGCGAAGGTCCTCGGCGTGCAGATGCGAAAAATACTTCCACTTCCCAATCGCCGCTTGTTCGATAGTTTTGAAGCTCGATGTCTGTTGGCCACGGAGTTTCGTCGCTATCGTCCCAAAATTGTAATCGGCTTTGGTAACAAAACGCCATTGGCCTCACCCGATCATCATCAGTCCATGATGATTACCGATGCCGCAGTATTTTATTCGCGACTATCAAAATGGGACGAACATTTTGAACACATACCGGTTCACACGATATGCAGCCAGTTGTATTTTGAGCTGTCTTTTGAATCGCGAAATTCAGCGGAGTTTGGTTCGCATTTGACTGTTGACATCGGCGAAGAGCTCGAACGTAAAATCGAATCGATTCTCTGTTATCAGACCCAGTTCCCGCCCGAAAAGAGGCGAGTCGTTGAGCGTGTTCGTGGGCTGGCGATTGCTGCCGGTGCTACCGCTGGTTTTCACGCAGGCGAAGTTTTCTGCACGGCCAAGCCGCTTGGATGCAGGGACCTTGTTCGAACGTTAGTACCGGAATAACTATGACCCTCTCACCGCTATTGCATCCACACGTGCATTCGCATCCAACGCTCGAATCCGCCGTTTGGTTTTTGCACTTGAGATGGGTTGCGGTTGCCGGCCAGTTGCTCACGATGGCCGTTGTGAAATGGATTCTGAATATCAATCTGCCTGAGAGTAGCATGCTAGCGCTGATGGGCGTGACTGCTGTAACCAACTTGGCCTATTCGTTTTGGTTGCAGCATTTGCGAAAGAGCGGTTTGCAACCGGCTGATCGGTTGCCGACTTATCAAGTTGTATCGAGTTTGATGCTAATCGACTTGGCTGTCCTGACGGCGATGCTTTATTTTACCGGTGGACTCACGAATCCGTTCGCTCTTTTTTACTTTGTGAACATTGCTGTTGCGGGCGCCATCCTTACACCCGCTTGGGCCTGGACAGTCTGTTTCGTGACTGTACTTAGCGTTACATCCCTGCTGATGAGTTCACAATCCCTGCTGGAGCTAAATAACTCGAACCTGCAAGCCAACGGCGAGTGGACTTTGCCGAAGCTTGGTTACATCGTTTCTTTTGCGACTTGTGGCGGAGTAATCACCTACTTCGTGACCGTTTTAACCGGTGAGCTAAAGCAGCGTGAGTTGGCTCTTAAGGATGCTGAAGATGCTCGCGTTCGCAATCGGCAATTAGAAGCGCTTGCCACTCTTGCCGGTGGGGCCGCCCACGAGTTGGCTTCGCCGCTCAGCACGATTGCAGTGGTTGCCAAGGAGCTAAGTAGGAGTCTGGAAAAAAACGGCGCGCGTGACAACGATAAGAAAGATGTGAGTTTGATTCGTTCCGAACTGGATCGATGTCGCCAAATTTTGGACCGTATGACAAGTGCGGCTGGCGAAGCCGCGGGTGAGCGTTTGGATGCGATCACCGTCGATCGCTTTCTGGATGAAACGCTACTGGGACTGCGTGAACCACAGCGCGTTAAAGTGTCGGTTGCCGACGCGGCAAAACTCAAAAAAAACCTCTTACCCTTACAAGCCACAGCCCAGGCCATTCGCAACTTGGTACAAAACGCCTTGGACGCTAGTCGAGCTGACGAAGACATCGAAGTCCGCGCTGATCTAGTCGAATCGAGCTGGCGTATACTCGTCATCGACCGTGGGGATGGAATGACTGCTGAAGTTTTAATGCGAGTCGGTGAGCCCTTTTTTACAACGAAGGAACCAGGTCGCGGCATGGGTTTGGGACTGTATTTGACGCAAAATGTTTTACGGCGCCTAAACGGCGAACTGAAGTTCACCAGTCGACCTGGGCAGGGTACAACTGCCGAGATTTTGCTCCCAACCAGTCGACAATAACACTTGTCGCGTGGAGAGAAACTTGTCAATCAGTTAAAATAAACAGATGAAGAATAACTGGAGGCAATCATGGTACTGACAGAAGCAGCCCCAAAATCGCTCGATAACGATTCGGGCGCGGTGGAGTTCAACGCGACGAGTATTTTGCTGGTCGACGACAGCTTTGTCCTTCGCGATCGATTGGCGATGGCATTTCAAGAGCGAGGTTTCCGAGTCAGTGTGGCCGGAAACTATGATGAAGCGCTGGCCGTGTTTCGGCAAAATCCTACCGACTTGGCCGTGCTTGATCTGCGAATGCCTGGCAAGCCGGGCTTGGCGTTACTGCCTGAATTGAAAAAAATCCGACCAGAAACGAAAGTGCTGATCCTTTCTGGTTTCGGTTCGATTGCGACAGCCATTGATGCAATTCGATTGGGCGCAACGAATTTTCTGCCAAAACCTGCTGATGCCGACGATATCTTAAACGCTTTCGCGCGCGGCGGCTCTGAGATCGACATGCCCGAGGCTGAAGAAGAAATCCCTGTTCCCACATTGGCGCAAGCTGAGTGGGAGCACATTCACCGCGTGCTCGCCGACTGCGCAGGAAACATATCCGAAGCAGCTAGAAGGCTTGGCATTCATCGTAGATCGCTACAACGAAAATTGCGGAAACGGGCTCCTTGATCTTACATTATGCTTACGAGCACCAGTCTACCATTGACACACCCGGAGGCCCAAAGGGCCAGCCGTTCACCCAGCCCGGCCAAGCGGGCCGGCGAACGGACCACACCAATGGTTCGCAGGACCAACGGGCCGACTGTTCCATGCATCAAGCCTTGTAATCGTTGAAAGGTCTGCCCAACGGGCCTACGTGTTTTTAGAGTCATTCATTCACCGGGCCTTCGACCCCGGCTCGGTGAACGGCTGGCCCTTGGGGCCGGAAGACAATGCGATCACGAGGCGTTGCGAAGTTGCTGGCGGCCCAAAGGGCCAGCCGTTC
>JANNNN010000515.1:0-2110 GCA_031398555.1 Planctomycetia bacterium
GCACTCGCGTTCGTCTTAGCAATCGATGTCAAGTCGCGAATATCCTCGCTCAAACAAGTCGCATCAATCGCATTCGGGATGGCTAGATCAAATGAGGTTTCAGCAGTTCCACACAGAGGTCCTGGATCACTAACACCATTACGTAATCCCATATGGAACGAACGAAAGAACTTAGTTGGGCAATGAAGGTAATCAGTCAACAGTTCTTTGGTTAAGTTGAGACTCATGACTCACAACCCCCCGGCGCTACAGGAACGGCTTAGAACCTTAGATCACCGGTACCTTTTGGTTCTGTTCTTAACTTTTCCACCACGATACGCTGGCTACCGATCACTTCACCATCGCATAGAAGTTCAAGAGCAATAGTATCCTCAACTTTAGGCACTGACGGAAATGCGACTGTGAATTGAACCGTTTTCAGTGGATCATTAGAAGCCATCTGAAACGAATATGCAGCAATAACCGCATCGTCTTTTAGGCTTAGATATCGCAACTGAAAATTAAACCTGCCATTGAACTCGGTAAGATTGACGTACACGTGAGGCGCACCAGCGCGTTGCATGTCCAACGGAATGTCGCCCGGCGCATGCTGAACCACTGGGGGTGGATTAGGGTTGAAAACATAAGTGTTGATGATGCCGGATACGATGTACTTGCCAGTGAACTCATCTTTGTAAACCTGGTCAGCTAACAGAATTGCTTGTACTTTCGGTTTCACAATTCACCTCAGATTCCGAACAGCTTTCGTATCATTCCACGAACGACTGCATATTCAAACGGCAGAAACATGAGAGTGGCAACAACGAAGCCAATGATATCGTTGCGTCGTTCGCGTCTGCGTGCAAGCGCTCCCCTGCTGTAGACTTTCCGTTCTATCGGACTGGGTTGGTACGGGTTCATGGCGTGTCACTCGGTTTGGTAATCTAGCTAGCATTCGATTAGGCCCTGAGGGGCGGCGAACTAACAGTTTGCCTTGGTCGTACAAGGGATACCCCGATTTTCGGCGTAGTGCCATTCCAACTCTTTAAACGAAGACAAACGGAGAGTCCTCACATGATCGCAGCAATTCTACTTGCCACAACTGCCATATTGCAATCCGGACAGATTCAACCAACGATTACCGTACAGGGCGAAGGTACAGTGGAGGCTAAACCGGACATCTTCTATCTTGATATCAGCATCGATTTGCGAGACAAAGAGCTTGATCGCATACGCACGGAGGTTAGCAATCGTTCACGGAAAGTCATAGCGGCGGCAAACTCGTTCGACCTTAACAAAGAACACACCTTCACACGCGAATTTAAGGTGCTTCCGCAGTTCGACAATGTTCGAAACTTCGTGGGTTATGCCGCAACCCAACGATTCCGACTGTCGCTCAATGATCTTGATCAGGCAGAAGCCTTAACAACGGCAGTTCTGAAAGCCGGTGCAACCACAATCGAGCTAGCTGAATTCTCTGTGAAAGATGCGGCACCACTTTGGGAAGCGGCAAGAGAAGCGTCCGTTAAGGACGGATGGACGAAAGCCAAGAAGATGACTGCGGTCCTCGGGACGAAGCCCGGCAAGCCACTACGCATCATAGATCAAGGTGCGAAGCTCATCACTCTTGGATGTGCTTGGAACCAAGGATCTAATAACAAAAACGGTGAGACCGGAGGAGGGTTACCGTCCGGCGACAACGTCCAATTCTCAACACCAACAGCCGTAAAGTTTCAAGCAAATACACACCTAGAGTTTTCCATCGAGTCGATTGCTTCTGAGCCAAGCACTTAGGTTAATCGCGGAAACGACCGCGCGACTAGCCCTGCGTTCTATTGGACTGGGGCGGTATGGGTTCACAAATGGATTATTTCAACCATTCAGCTAACCTTGCTGCCGCCAGCTTTGCTCTAACCTGTGCCACACTTCCGGCATTCTTCAGGTATGCCTCGCTCAGATTAAGTTCGGCGATTGTCTTAGACTTCGCCCGCATGGCTCTGTTCGTCGGACAGACCGGCCATCGCGGGCCAGCCGTTTATGAGCTTTGACCGTTTCAACCGTTACGGCGGTCAACGCCGCAACCGCGCTGATCATTTCCAAATGATCGTCCGAAAATGCGGCAAATGGGTCG
>JANNNN010000546.1:0-1614 GCA_031398555.1 Planctomycetia bacterium
GAACGGCTCTTGCAACTACACTGAAATTGCCAAAACGCTATCCGTTTTGGGATTGTTGAGCATTAGAAAAAACGCCGTAACTCAACCCTCGCATGCTGCCCGGCATAAACTGACATCGTTTGTGATTTAACGAATTCCTCCTATGCAAGATGAAACACTTCACGACGACGAGCAGGACCGATTGAATCGACTCGATCCTTCTACATCCTTGAATGAAGCAAATGTCGACGATACCCGCTGGCAGGCTGACGACGATCAGGAGTCGGCGGCTAAACTCTCGGAACAAACCGCTGGGCCATCTGCGCCACCCGGCTATGAGATTACGGGGGAACTAGGGAGGGGTGGAATGGGGGTCGTCTATTTGGCACGCGATGTAAATCTTCATCGTTTGGTCGCCATCAAGATGATCCTCGGTGGACAGTACACACATCCAGCCGCACAAGCTCGATTCTTGGTCGAGGCTGAAGCGGTCGCGATGCTCTCACATCCATGCATCGTTCAGGTCTTTGAATACGGTCGACATTTAGATCAACCATTCTTTGCCCTCGAGTACATCGACGGTGGTTCCCTTGCGAAGCGCATTCGTAAGCATTCTTTTTCACCCCGTGAAGCGACTCAATTGATGCTCCAACTTGCAGATGCCATCTCGGCGGCACATGCCAAAGGTGTCGTGCATCGAGACTTGAAACCAGGCAATATCCTATTGACGACGTCCGGCGCCCCGAAGATTGTCGATTTTGGTTTAGCGAAGATAGGGCAGTCCGATTTGACAGTCACCGGGGCGATCATGGGTACTCCCAGTTACATGAGTCCCGAACAAGCGGCGGGTCGAACTAGCGACATTGGAACAGCCTCGGACATCTATTCGTTAGGAGCGATCTTTTTCGAAATGTTGACCGGCCGAACACCCTTTATTGGCAAGTCGGCATCGACGACGATTCAACTCGTTTTGACAGCCCAGCCTCCACGACTTCGAAGTATCTCGCGCGCGCTGCCTCGCGATTTGGAAACGATCGTCGAAAAATGTCTTTTAAAGGATCCTTATCAACGCTACTCGACCGCAGAATCGTTGGCATACGATCTTCGGGCATTTCTTGAGGGACGACCCATACGTGTGCGACCGATCAGTACCGTTGAGCGAATTGGGAAATGGATGCGACGCAATCCCGGACGAGCCCTGGCTGGAATCGCGAGCATCGTCATCGCGATCAGTTTTGGACTGCTCCTTCAACGTCAAAGTGCGCAGCGGAAAGCGGATCAAGTTCTTGCCGAGACCAAACTAGAGCAACAGCGAATCGAAACCCGCGCAGAGTCACTGGTCCAGGCACTGCTCAATGCAGATACTGCATCGGTTCCCTTTCTCGTTTCCGAAATGACCGAGTTTCGGGATTCCATGGCCGGCACGCTTCGTCAAACGGCTATGGAACCGATCGAGACTAAACACGGGCTTCATGCTCGACTAGCTCTGATCCCGAGCGAGCCTATGCGATCCGATGAAGTGATTCCTTACTTGCTGAAGTGCAAACCTCAGGAACTAAAAACACTTTGTGTGATGTTGACGGAACGCTCGTCGTCAGTGGCACCTGCACTTTGGGAGACTCTTTTGGATCATCG
>JANNNN010000566.1:0-1433 GCA_031398555.1 Planctomycetia bacterium
GGATATCCAAAATAAAGTTTTCTTTCTGGTCAATGGACTTTAGAGGAACAACTAAAGAACATCGCGAATAAGGGTAAGGAAACAAGTATTCAGCTTCGTCAGCTCGATGTTTTTCCATATGCATTAACGCGTCGGCCTCAGCCTGTGTTAGTTTAACGTCTGTCATTCGCACCCCTCCGAAGTGTATAGCTAGCACATTCGGTGGATTCTATCTGACGCGTGAACCATATTGAATCTTAGGCACGGACTCCTTTGGTCAAAAGCGCGATTAAATCGGTTATTAGTGATTTGGCAAGCGATACCCCGTTTGGCGTCCCGTTTCGAGACTTTCCGAGAAATTGTCACATACAGTAGTCTATTTGTCTCTAATTTGAGCTCAAGTAATGGCCATACACAATTGACAAGTTCACGAGTCGCATGCCTCATATGACTGCTTGAATCGGCGGCGACTCTGGAAGCGACTCAAGACCACCAGGGGTGCGGGTAAGTTACGTAACTTCGTAGTTGCGCGCTGCTGCAAAACTCGACGCACCAGGCGCTACCAAAGTGAATAACTTCGACATTGCTGGATCACCGTTTCACTAAGCGCCGGTGGCCGGTGTTTTTCTTGCATGTCGCTTATCGGCGTGCGCTTCAAGAAACAATTCCACGGCCCATCCCGCGCCGCGACATCGACGCCACCAAGTAGACTCGATGCGCGCGAAAGAGCCTGGCGTCGTTCGCGTAGGTTTCGGCGTTCGAACCGGAACACACGGAATTGCCTCTTGCTCGACGTCTCTCAGACCATGATTCGCATCGACGTCGACGCCAAAAAATCTTGTCGGCCGACTGGCCAATTGTTCAACGTCGACCCAAAGTAGATCGCAGTTCTGGCACGAGTGTTTCCGGCCCCGAACTAAGATACGCCGATCGCCGCAATCAATTGCAACCACGACCATACGACGTAAACCGCTCGATGTAATCGATGACACCTCGTGTGGCATGCTCGTGCGTTTGATACTGTTGTCGATTGACCTCCTCGCCTTTGTAGCTTTTGAAGAAACTCTCCATGGGCGCGTTATCGTAGCAGTTACCTTTACGGCTCATACTTTGCAAGTATCTACACTGAAGCAGTCGCTGGCGATAAGCCAGACTAGCGAATTGTAAACCTCTGTCACTGTGCAGGATCAGGCCCTCTAGCGGGCACCGCAGTACGATCGCTTGATTGAGTGCGGCCAACGCGAGCGACGTGTCGATCGACATGCTGTTGGCCCAGCCAACGATCTTCCTTGAGCAGAGATCTTCTATGGTACAAAGTTAGTAAAGCCTTCTGAAGTATGCACGTAAGTGAAGTCTGTGAGCCATACCCATTGAGCTTTAAGACTGTAAAGCATTGGTCCAAACGGTTCGGTGCAATTGGTTGTTCATGATTCGAACCAGTAGTGGAAACATGA
>JANNNN010000603.1:0-1766 GCA_031398555.1 Planctomycetia bacterium
CGAAACTGACGCCGCTTCGTCCCGATAATTCTTCCTTTACATCGTCCGCCCGATAGCCGACCACGACGATGCTGCGCTGACAGCCGGCAGCCTGCAATGCATCCAAAACCCAATGAATCATTGGCCGACCGAGCACCGGGAACAGAACTTTGGGCAAGTCGCTCTTCATCCGAGTTCCACGACCTGCGGCGAGCACGACTGCTAACGGACCTGCCATCATTTACTCCTAAGCGGTTAACAACCAAGTTTCAAACTGAATTTTCAAGGCATATCTTGCCAGAGGGGTGAGGTGCTATCCAGGCCACTGAGCCCAGCCAATTTGCAGCATTAAAATCCGCTCTCGGCAGTCCGAATCTGCATTCACTGGCCAAGATGATTATGATTTGTTGCAGCTCTAGCACAACGACATTGACCAAAGCTTGTCGAGGCACTACGCTAAGTCCTCCTACAATTCGCAATTTGCACACCAATTCGCACAAAAATCAACTCGCACAAACAACCCAGGGGCCAAGAAAAATATGGGAACCGAACGCACTCGCGAACTTCGCCGTCGTCGTCATCGCAAAAAAGCCGTCATTAAACTCACCAAACGCGCCGAAAATGGAAGCAAAGCCGACAAAACGATTGTCGCCGACAAACTCCGTAAGCTTACCCCAGGTGCATCCGTCATCATCGAGCGGCTCGGAATTAGCTAGTTCTGCCGAACTTGTTTCAGTGGCTTCCAATGGAAAAAAACTCAGCGTCCGCTGAGTTTTTTTATTGGAAGACTATGTTTTGCGGGCCATCATCGACCCAAAGCGGCGAATTAAAGGCCATGCGCGAGCGTAATTGATTTTTTAAAAGTTAATTTTTCGTGGTGAAGTTCGGGCATTTTGGAGTGGCAAACGGAGAACTCAACTGGTGAAAAACGGCGGGCAAGGTCACAATGATCGGCTGAAGGATTCTAATCCGCCTCTTCTGCTCAACTATTCCAACGGCTATGAACGAACAAAACGGTTCTGCATCGGTTCCAAACGATAACGCTGGTCAGCCTTTCCGCGTCGAATACGCGTCGCGCGTCCACCGACTGCCACCCTATCTATTTGGACGAATCAATAACACGCTCTACCAGAAACGGCGAGCGGGAAATGATGTGATCGATCTGGGAATGGGCAATCCATCCGATCCGCCCGAACGCATCATTATGGAGAAACTGTGCGAAGCGGCATACGACGAACGCAATCACGGTTACAGCAAGTCGAATGGTCTACTGAACTTGCGCCGCGAGCTGACGAGCAAATATTTTCGTAAGTACGGTGTGCGGCTCGATCCCGAAACCGAAGCCATCGTGTGCTTGGGAAGCAAGGAGGGTTTCAGCCATATGTGCCTGTCTTTAATGGGGCCGGGCGACACTGCCATGATTCCCGCCCCTTATTTTCCAGTCCACATGTACGGCGTTATCTTGGCTGCCGGCAATGTAGTTGCACTCGAAGTTGCCGACAGTGAAAAATTCTTAGCGAACATCGCTTATACCTGTCAGCATTTCTACCCGAAGCCAAAATTACTGATCATCAATTATCCACACAATCCTTCGACAGTGACGGTGGAGCAGAGCTTCTTTGACGAAGTCGTGAAGCTGGCCAAGTGTTACGGCTTTATGGTGATCAGCGATTTTGCTTATTCAGACGTGGCCTTCGATGGTTACCAGCCCCCTAGCTTCTTGGCCAGTCCAGGAGCGAAGGATGTTGGCGTCGAATTCACGACGATGAGCAAAGGTTACAACATGG
>JANNNN010000704.1:0-2422 GCA_031398555.1 Planctomycetia bacterium
GTTACTATAAAATCAACAACTCTTAGAACAATTCATGAATCTCTCGAAAGCCCGAATCGACCAACGGAAAAGGCCTGCCCGCTGGACCGGGCAGATGCTCGGACAGCTTCAAACCCAAACTATGAAAGATTGTCGCAACTACCTCTGGCGGTTCGACAGGGCGATCATCAGGCACAGCCCCGATCGGATCGCTGGCACCGACAACTTGGCCGCCCTTCACACCACCACCCGCAAAGTAAACCGTAAAGCACTGTGGCCAGTGATCGCGACCACCGGCTGGATTCACTTTTGGAGTCCGGCCAAACTCAGCCATGTTGGCCACCAGCGTATCTTCGAGCAGTCCGCGTTCCGAAAGGTCTGAGATAAGCGCTGCGTATCCTTGATCGTACATGGGCGCAACAATGTTCTTCATTCCTTCGATCGAAGTGAACGGTTTGCTGCCATGAATGTCCCAAGTGATTTCGTCAAAGACTGTCAAGAAAGTATTGATCGTGACGAACCGCACACCTGCTTCAACCAAGCGACGCGCCAACAAGCAGCATTGCCCGAAGCGATTCATGCCGTAACGCTCTCGCATCTGAGTCGATTCTTTGGACAGATCAAACGCATCGCGAGCTTGAGGGCTGGTCATTAAACGATAAGCCGTCGCGAAGTGCTCATCCATCAGTTTTGCACTTTCACTCGCTTCGAACTGCTTCATCGATTCTTCGACTGTAGCTCGCAGTTTTTGTCGACGCTCCAAGCGAGCCGCCGGAATCGACGATGGCGGCAACAAATCCGGCACCTTGAAATTATCCTTCGAGGGATCAGCTAAAAGAGCGAACGGATCGTAAGCCTTCCCCAAGAATCCGCCCGCTTGTCCATTTGGTAGATTGCCCCCGCCGCGCCCCATCGTCTCCGGCAGCACCACGTGAGGCGGCAGATCACCTCGCGGTCCCTTGAGATACCAAGCCGCCGATCCAACGTGAGGCGTGTTCACTCCGCCGGTAAACAGACGTCCTGTTTGCATGATCTGCCAACCAGCATCATGCACCGCCGCCCCGCGATGAAAACAGGAGCGAACCAGCGCAATTTTATCAGCGATTTGCGCATGCTTTGGAAGAATCTCTGACAACTGGATACCATCAGCGACTGTCGAGATCGGCTTGAATGGCCCCCGAATTTCCGCTGGCGCGTTGGGCTTCATGTCGAAAGTGTCGAGTTGGCTAGGTGCGCCCAGATTAAAGATCAGTATGCACGAGCGTTTATCCTTCGACGGGTCAACCAATCCAGCGTCTTTAGCCTGCAACAACTGCGGCAACCCCAGTCCGATTGCCCCCAGTGTTCCCACTTGGAGAAAATCGCGTCGCGTAGCACCATCGCACGTATGAGCTTTACCTTTTCCGATCAGATCAAGCATCGTAGGCCTCGAGAGGGAAATCGGCTTAGACATTCGTCAATAAAATCGCATTCGACAGCGAAACTCGATCGCATATCGGCTTGCGGGGTCGATCCCTATAGTTTTCAGGGTGGGTACCTATATTATCACGCCAGTCTCTTCGCACCTACACTGCCGCCCGCTTCAGCCTCGATTTCTCGTTCCTTACCCGCTTTTCCAAATCTACCCGTTGCCTACCAGCCAACTTTCAGTAAAAATGCACCCTGTCAGCAGCAGGCACCTGTAGCTCAACTGGATAGAGCATCGGTCTACGGAACCGAAGGTTAGAGGTTCGAACCCTCTCAGGTGTACTTTCCACAAACCTAAGCGATCGTTGAACTTACGATACCTCACGCAGTTGTGAGAGCGCACTTTTTGAAAATCAGAAACCGGGAAAAGTTCCCGGTTTCCCTTTCAGGAACCAGCTCTTATGCGCGTACCGTCCTATCGTCGTCACAGTTCCGGTCAAGCTCGTGTAACCATAAATGGCAAAGATCACCTACTAGGGACCTTTGGATCACCTGCGAGCAAAGAGGCATACGGACGTTTGATCGCGGAATATAACGCGTGTCAAAAGTCAGCATCTTTCGGGAAAGTTCCCGGTAGTTTGCTGATCGAAGACGTTCTACTCGCCTATCAACAGCACGCCAAAGTCTACTACGCGGCGTCAACCGAATACGACAATCTAAAACTTGTGTTGCGGCCGCTGCTTGACCTTTACGGAAGCAGTCTTGCTGCAGACTTTGGTGCTAAAGAGTACAAAGCTGTCCGCCAATGGTGGCTCACACCCGGCGTTGAAAGCAACAGCTCCGAATCAAAAAAAGGCCAACGAGCCCGCTCCAGGCAATACGTAAACAAGCAGATGAAACGCACCCTGCGAATCATCAAATGGGCTGTTGGCGAAGGGATGATGCCTCCCGAGTGTTACACCGCAATTAAGTGCGTTGAGCCGTTGCGGCGAGGTAGGTGTACTGCGCGCGAGGCGAAAAAAATCACATGCGTTCC
>JANNNN010000709.1:0-2703 GCA_031398555.1 Planctomycetia bacterium
TCAAGTTGAAGGGGATCATGTACAAGCGGCTGGAAGCGTCGAGATTCGATCGTTCTACTGAGGCTTTCGAAATTGAGACTGCCGATGGCGAGTTTGTTTTGACCTTTGCGTCAACCAACCCGGATAAGTTTGAGAAGAACGCATTAACGGATATCTTCGCCAAGGATGCTCGCGCGATCGTAACCTGCGCCCGCAAGGACGTCGGCACGAAGGAAGTTAAAATGAGTGAAATTGCATTGCGAACTACGGTCAACGCTTTGCTCGAAGGCTTGCCGAATGCTCTCGCTCTCGGCGATGTAGGAGTAACAAGTATCTTTTGTGGAGAGGGTTGGCAGCAGCGTTTCAGTCAATCACTGCAAACTGGAATCGACCTGGCCCATCCTAAGAGTTTCTATGGATTACTCAAATCGGACGACCTACGCCCTGGCTTCATCGAACGCGACGGCCAAAATTTTATCGTCTTTGGTGAAGCACGCGAATTGATCCCCGTTGCACTTCAGTCCCAAGCGTCCCCGTGGCTCGACGAAGTTGGCGTCACGCTGGCTCCATCCATCTTGTTCCCTTGTTTGCCCGCCGACGTAATGGTTGCAGTCCAACGCTAAGCCACCGCTTGCGACCGGGATTGTCAGGGTTCGCGACCTACCCGATAATCTACCCGCTAATGTTGAGACATTGGATTCACCGAGACACAAACTGAAAGATACCGGCCTCAGGGCTGGAGGAGAGATTTTCGATGGTTATGGTTCCTTTGCGAGTCGTTTTGGATCACGCGGCGGCTAACGGATACGGCGTGGCGGCGTTCAATGTGAATAACATGGAACAAATTCAGTCCATTATGGAAGCTGCACAGGAAACCAATTCGCCCGTCATCATCCAAGCCTCGCGCGGTGCTCGCTCCTACTCCCAGGACGCATACCTTCGCCACTTGATGCTGGCTGCCGCTGAGCTCTACCCAAAAATTCCGATTGTCATGCATCAAGATCACGGCAACAGTGTCGCGACTTGTTTGAGCGCCATTGAAAACGGATTCACCTCCGTCATGATGGACGGTTCACTTCAAGAAGACGGGAAGACACCTGGCTCCTACGACTACAACGTCAAAGTGACGAAAGAAGTCGTGAAGATGGCCCATTCACGCGGCGTTTCTGTCGAAGGCGAGTTAGGTTGTCTCGGTTCGCTTGAATCAGGTGAAGGCGAGCAAGAGGACGGACACGGAGCCGTCGGTACGCTCAGCCACGATCAACTGCTAACCGACCCCGAAGAAGCCGCTCGTTTCGTTGCCGATACCGGAGTTGACGCATTGGCCGTGGCCATCGGTACAAGTCATGGCGCCTACAAGTTCAGCCGCAAGCCAGACGGTGAAGTGCTCGCCATGAGCCGCATTGAAGCCATTCACAAGCTGCTCCCAAACACGCATCTCGTCATGCACGGCAGTTCATCGGTGCCTCAAGAACTGCAAGACGTCATTAACAAGTACGGCGGCAAGATGAAGCAGACCTTTGGTGTTCCCGTCGAAGAGATCCAGCGCGGCATCAAGTCTGGTGTGCGCAAGATCAACGTCGACACCGACTGCCGCATGGCCATCACCGGCGCCATCCGCAAAGTGCTCGCCGAGTCCCCAGAGAAATTCGACCCACGCGATTACCTCAAGCCAGCTCGCACCGCCATGAAAGAAGTCTGTGTAGCCCGCATGATCGCCTTCGGCCAAGCCGGCAACGCGGACAAGATCAAAGCCTAGCAGCCATTAGCAACATTCCATCAGTTCTTAGCTGGTTTCGTAAGAAACCGGCCGAACTCGCCAGTAGCTAGTTTCGTAAGAAACCGGACGCCAGCTAATCCGTCATCCCATCGCTCGTTCGCCCATTCCTCAATTGAAACTCGCGTTTCAGCTGCGACACGCACACAGCATCTTTTCACAACAGCTCTAAGGCGTTACCTTAGCAGCGTGATTTAGAACAAAGTTCACAACCACTACTGGTCCCCGTAGTTCAACTGGATAGAACGTTGGCCTCCGAAGCCGAAGGTTGGAGGTTCGAACCCTCCCGGGGATACTGATACAAACCCTTGCGATCGTTGGATTTACGATACCTCACTACGTTGTGAGAGCGCATTTTTTGAAATGACCAAACCGGGAAAAGTTCCCGGTTCATTCAAAGGACGTGCTCTTATGCGAATCCCTTCTTATCGACGCCATGCCAGCGGGCAGGCTCGCGTAACGATCAATGGCAAAGACTTTATGTTGGGCGCCTACGGCAGCCCAGAGAGTCACGAAGCCTATGCAAGACGAATTGCCGAGTACAAAGCTACCGGCAAATCACCGTCTTTCGGGAAAGACTCACTGAAGCTTGAAAACGTACTCTTTGACTACCTTCAGCATGCCAAGCAGTACTACAATGAAGGCTCTGAATATCGCAATGTGAAAATTGCCATCAGGCCAGTTTTCGAACTTTACGGGCAGTTGGCTGCTGACAAATTTGGCGCTGCTGAATTTAAAGCAGTACGTGAATGGTGGCTGAGCACTCCTATCGAGTACGCTCGAAAGAAGAAACCCGTTAAAGACTCACCAAAGCAGTTTCGCAGTCGGCAGTATGTCAACAAGTGCATGAATAAGCTGCTGAGGGTTTTCAAGTGGGCAGTAGCAGCCGGAATGATGCCAGCAGCCAACTTCATGGCGATTAAGTGCATTGAACCGCTGAAGCGCGG
>JANNNN010000779.1:0-1218 GCA_031398555.1 Planctomycetia bacterium
CAAACTTCCAAGCAGGCATGATCCAAAAGTACGCAGCCGTGGCTACACATCCAGTCCACGCCAGGAAAAAGAGTATCCGCAATCCCGTCTCTTCACGGCGAATCAACATATCGACGCAGATCAGTGCGAGCAAAGCGGCAAAAACGGCTGTGGCCCAGAGCAAGGCGGCCCGGAATCTAAAAACGCGTTTCGCTGCCGAAACCAGACCACCAACTTCGGAAGTAATCTGGCCACGAACTGAGTCGATGGACTGAAGTGAATCGTTAGGTTGCGAAGACAATCCAATTACCCGTTCGAATTTCGCTAGCCGCCGGATGTAAAAATTCACTGGCAAGCAAAGATGCCTACCCACTACTTTATTGGGTCCCATTACCTATTGGGCGTTGACGAACTCATAAACCTCGTTGCCAACGTCGCCACGATCGCTGTCAAAATTCCAGCTTAGCTGTTTGAGTTCCGCGTTCTGTTTGACTTTGAACTTATAGGTTTCGCCCTCTTTCGTCTTGCCCGAACCTGCAAATCCTCCGTCAGGTCCTGGCGCAAGGGAAATCTCGACTAAAACATGTTTCTTTTTAAGATGCTCCTCAACTCGCGTCTGATCCCAGTTCCCAGGATTCGACCGATTGCAGCCACTAAGGGCGAAGAAAATTACGCAACAAAAGAGGACTCGACCAATCATTATTTCCCTCATTGTACAAAACTACAAACGAAGTTCTAAAACTAGACGGACTAGTTGGAAATCAATTTTCTGCGATAACCTATATTATGGCAAAATCAAATCGTTCTCGGCAGCCCGAGTTGTTTACAGTGTATCATATCGGACCGGCCCAAAATGGGTTGGCGTTGGCCGCTGCGCTCAAGGCGATCGTCAAGGATTGCAGCTGGGGACAAGCCAAGAAGTGGTTACTCAACCGCCACGTACAAGTCAACGGAAATCTGTGCCTGGACGCCGCTCGTCGAGTCAAAGAAAAAGATGTTGTCAAAGTTTGGCACCAGCCGCTGGCCAAACCGATCGAATCCAGCGATTTGCGACTGGCGTACTGGGACGAACACTTACTAGTTGTCGAAAAACCTGCTGGCGTGACGAGCGTCAGGCATTATGAAGAACGCAAAATCTCGACCAAGCGTCGTCAATTGCAACCGACGCTCGAAGAGTTGCTGCCGCCGGTTTTGGCGAAGGTCCAACATCTACGCTGGCCCCCCCTGCCCCCCAAAGGC
>JANNNN010000785.1:0-7238 GCA_031398555.1 Planctomycetia bacterium
GGAGAATTCCGGTAGAATCAACTGCCGGAAGCATAATCCCGTCGCAACGATGCCTAACGTAGGCTGACGCTATGTGCTTACAAACTTGGTCGATATCCCACTGCCAATCGAGTATGTTGGCTCGCAAAGGAACAGCGACAATATCGCCACCCATGAGTTGTGCGCATTGTGCTAGATCACACTTGTAGGTTGGCCAGCAGAGGTCAACTGTCAAGCAACGTCGACAGTTCCTAAACAGCATTCGCATACCCAGTCGCATCAAAGATCTCGAACGGCTCGCGAGCACTACGTTTCGCTCGCTAGCGTCACCAATCTCTCTAACAAGCTCAGACTTAAAGTACTCGAGGCCACGCCAGTCTTCGAGATCCTCAAGTAGTTTCTTGTTGTAACTATCGCCGCCTCGAACTCCATCAAGAAGAAAAGACTTTAGTTCTGGTGCGCACGGGGTGTCTCCGAAGAGCTCGACAAATCCCTGGTGGAGTCGTCGAGCTTTTGGCCTGAATCGTCCGATCCTGGCGTCGTCGAGATAGAGTGACATTGAGCGCATGTTGGTGCCAACATTGTTCGATCGCTGCCAACAATGGTCAAGGAGGTTGCTCGCGAATTTCCTTGCAATCTTTTGCGTAAGCGCGCAGTCTCGCCCAAATTTCTTCAGCACTAGCGACGGCATCAAAATCGAACTGAAGAACAAACTTGCTCGTTCCCTCAGTCGCGGACTTCAATTGATGTCCGACAGCGTGCGAACCATAAATGCCCATATCGACAAGTAAGTCGTCGTCCAACATCAATGCGGATTCTCGAATCAAACCAACCGGCACTCCATGTGCGACTTGCAGTTCAATCCAGCGGACAATTGTCGCGTGTGGGAGTGACTGAGTTTCAGGCCACATCTCATCTGATAGAATGCATATCCGATGCATTCTGAGTTTCTGAGCGTCAATCAGTTCCAAGCACAGTTTTAGGCTCTTCTGTCCAGGCTCGTTTTGCCAGTAATTGACATCCCGAATCCAAGCTACGGATTTATAGTCATAGACGATTTTACTACACAACAGCTGTTCATAAACCAATCTCCAAGACTCTGTGCTTTGGAAAACGATGGTTCCTTGTCCAAGGGTAGTCAGCTCTTCGTAAATAGCGTCTAGTTTTTTAAACGCAGCAGCCCGAAACACCGGATCTGGAATACCGCTTATCAAGTGCAACGCTCGCATGAATCCCAGATGGCATTCGAACATCGTGGTATCCTTTGCCAGAGCAAACTGCAATTTCAGCTCGCTGTGGCCAATGGTTTGCCAACGCACGAACATTGCCACAAGGTAACCAATACCCACGACAGCGATGAGTGACAAAACAATTTGAAGCAGGTCAACGATCATGTGACCTCGTTATGCGCGCGATTTGCGTTGTTCGTGGCAGCCCTGATGCAAATTGTTTTCCCTTCATTGGCATCAATTATCACGAATTCAAGTTTGTTGCAAACAGAATTTCCCACTCGCTTATTTGTACAGTGGGTTGCAAATATCTGGGGCATTCCCTGCAAAATCACGAATGGAATTAGCTCAAGTTTAATACCTGCCTTCGTCGGCTGTCATCCATCGGGGCTCGCCCGCGGAGGCCGCTAGGCCCTTGGCCCCGGTGGAGGACAGCCAGCGAAGGCGGATACCGCTTGTAAATTGAGGAACACTTTAGTCCTTCTGCCTTTTGAGGCCAGATTCTAGAGGGGCTCATCAACATCTCCGCTGACGTGTAATTGGTCCCGCACATTGCGAGATAGGATCGGTGGTGTATCGAACCTATCGTTAGAGAGATGAAACTACTTTGAACTCGATAGCATCAGCGGCAGAACTTGAGCAACAGAACGGACTTCGCTTTTTGCGAGCACAAGCGACGCCAAAAATACTCCCAGTTCGAATCGCGACGAAGCACTCTGCGCAAACCGTACTGTTGAAAGCGAATCCAGCGCGACATCTAGTCGACTGAGTTGCCTTCCCGCGCTCGGTCGATTCAATTCAAGTTTTTTAACGACCTCTCGACTAATACCATGTCTAACCAGTCGTTTCGAATAAGTATCGATCGGCGTAGTAAACTCCGTTCCCGCAGCTACGCTAAGTAGGCGCAAAAAACGCTGGCTCCTCGTCTCTACTGTAGCGAGCCAAAGATGAATCCGGCCGCGAATAACTCTCAACGATTCATGCACGCCGCTACTATGGCGACGGACATATGCAATAGGATCTTCTCCATCGTCGATCAAGAAGGCCCCGCTTTGCGCGTGAAACCAACAACTGTGCATCCCGATACTTCTCGCTCCGACTTCCGAATTCCAAACAACGAATGCTGGCGCAAATCGCTCGTCACGGTAATTCAACCAGTTAGATTCGTCGATCATATAAGCGAATAGATCGCATTCTCCTGCAAAGAATGCCGGAGCCCTGAATTGCTTGTCATCGAACTCCGTCATGTTGGTGACTTCATCGATCACGACCTCTAGTAGTCTTGAGTTGAACAGACGCTCATAACTGATCGAGTGTATCGATCGAATCGTGTCGCCTACTGTAAATACCTGAAGCGGTCTATTGTCGCGAGGAATCAACTCCGAGATAACCTGAGCTGCAGTTTCGAGCTTGAGTTGTTCGATGATTTGGCGATCAACATTCAACAAGGAGCAGAGTTGGTAGTAGCTCCAATCATTGAGTGCAAACGCCCGATCTCCCGTCAGCTTCAGCTTTAGCAATCCTTGATGTACCGTTGCGTAAACATCCGAAGGAGGAACCCACTTAGTTGATGACGATTGCTCCTCCCGATAGGCGTGAGTGTACAGGTCATCGAACGAAGCGAATTCCTTGTCCGGCTTCCTAACATAGTGCTTATGATAAAAGATGTTGTCTGGATTCATGTTCTTGAGCTCCTTGATGTCCGTTAGTAAAACCTGAAAAATGCACCACCGATCCTCTCGTACGCGACCCAAGTCGAATTCGAAAGTGACAGCGGTGAGCACGTCTACTCAGTTCTTGGCGGTAAAGAGCATAAGAAAGTTAGGCTCGGTGGTGCATCGAACCTAAGTTTTTGCGATCGGTAATTCAGCGACTAAGCGAATGAACTACCAATCAGCGGATCGATCGAAGCGACAGGACTCTCTGCAATGGGATTTCTGTCGGCTGTGATCGTGTTCACTATCTATTGCGACTTGAAACGTGAACCACATCAAAAGTTGGGTTCGTCGTCACTACCAGGCACCTGAACACTCGCATTGGTATAAATCCAAGTGTGCGCCATGTCAGCAATTTTAGTGACCAAAGGAAGGTCGTCGCGACCGAAGCTATTCGAATCCTTCCACGCAGTCCCGTCTTTGTAAATTCGAGTAATCGACACATTGTGGCGAGTACCCTGCTGCGTTTCGTTCTCCCAAATAGCCGCTTTGATACGACCAAGTCGAACTTCATGAACTGGACGTTTTGTAGTATTGGCAGTTGCCATAGTTTGTATACCTTTCCAAAAGAGTTAAGCCATTGAAAGAACGAACTCACATGCCTTCAGCGCCATTTCGTGCTGAAGTTTGCTGGGAACCGAGAGTGGATCTTGGCGACCCAGCCTTAGCTCAGGCACAATGCAAGGCGGAATTCCGCCTCGCGATAGCCATTCGTACAAATCGGATGCGATTCCGACAGCTTCGTCATAGTCAGCTATCCGAATTGCCTCCATCATCATCAGCCATGCGCGTTGCGGGTCCATGATTAAACCGCGAGCGAAAGCAGAGTCCCGATTCGAGCGTCTTGCTCAATTCGATCGCCTGCATTGGTCAGTCGTCCGGTTAGGCGTGTCATAGCATCAACTGCTTGGAACACACTAAACTTGCCACCGTTTGTGACAATCGACTCGATCGCGCCCTTCACCAAGCTCGCCGGCAATCCATTACCAGAGAGAGCTTTTGTTGCCTCCTCTGCGGTTGAACCGAGTGAAGATTCCATTGCCTTTTCGATTGACTTGGCAAAAGCATCTTTGCGCTGGTTTCGCGTACGAATCAGTCGGGCAATAATTGCCTGAACGTCATCGAGAGCGTCACCAACTTTCGCGGTATGCTTGCGGCTAAATCGGACAACTTCGATCGCATCCCAGACGATGTGGTTCGCACAAATGTGCTGAAACCAAAAAGTCTCGATGCCGAGTGTGCGCCGTCCGACCTCGCTATTCCAAACGAAAAAGCCCGGCGCAAACCGCTCGCCACCAATCTCGACCCAAGCTGAGTCATCGATCAGGAAAGCGAACATGTCCTGCTGTCCGGCGTAGAATCCCGTCGCCCCATTGAATCCTTGCGGCGGGGCATTGAATCCATCCGCTTCATTGCGAACGACCTCCAAGAGATCAACATCGAACAGACGCGTGTATGCCGCTCCATGGATGGAACGCACGACGTCGCCCTGCGTCAACACTTGCAGCGGCTTACCACCGATCGGAAGGGTCTCACGCAAGACGCGAGACGCCGTGTCAGCGCCGAGCCGATTAACGGTCTCCTTATGGACTTCGGCAATTGAGCATGTTTGCCCAAAGCTCCAGTCGTTGAAGGAATGAACTCCGTTTTCACCGATTTGTAAGCCCAAATCTAGACCTACCGACGAGGCGTAATCTCCGTCGGCAGGTGCCAATGGATTTTGGATTCGTCCTTGACGCGACGACAGTGCGAAATCAACGCTTCCAAGCTCTCAAATCTCTCGTCGTTGGGACGTGAGAAAAGTTGCTGCGAAGCACGCTTAAGATTGGCCATGAGAAAACTCCTATGGACCACGAGTAGAGAAAAACCAAAAAACAACCTGAGGATGCACCACCGGTCCTCGATCAACAGGAAATGTCGAGCGAAAACCGATGATTGCGTCATCTACTCGAAACAGCGTGAGTCAGAGAGCAAAAGGGAACAGTTGCGTTGTGAGCTGCGGTTTTGAAGTGTGCTCAAAAAAAGTAACACGCGGTCAGTTCAACAGAGAAATTCTGCTAAACGTCAAAAAGTCCCTCAGGCCGCGCAGCGTCGAAGCATTCTTCGCGTTACTCATTGCAACCACATCTGGTGCACGGATATCACCTACATCCCGATGCGTCAGGGACGACATGAATTGAAATCGACGATGATGACCAGCAATCGGCCGCTCGAGGATTGGGGCAAACTGATTGGAGATATTCCCAGCGCGACTGCGATTCTCGATCGCTTCTTGCATCGCTCGGAGCTGTTTCAAATTACCGGCCGGAGCTACCGCTTAGGAATGAGCGAAAATAATTCAAAAGGGGCCGAATCGCCCACCGGGTCCGATGCCGATAAAAAGGTAGAGGGCAAGGCTCCAAAAGGGGCCAAATAGAAACGAACCGATTCAATCACCACAATTGGCCCCTTTTGAAGCGCTCATGAGTGGCCCCTTTTAAAGCGCTCACTGACAGATTGAAAAACTAAAGAGAGAACTGCCTGGGCTTGTAGTTGAGCAGTAGCCAGGTGTTCATCCTCGCGAGTCGTTATCGTCGTTTCTTGAAAATCGACAAACAACTACAAACTTTGGGGTCTTCCTCGGCTTGTTGCTACTTGCTGGCAATGGTAAAGAACTGAAGCGTTGGATAACCATGCCACGAAGAACCATGCGCGTTGTGTGATTCCGAAGCCTACATTTCCTGATTCGATAGTCGTAGTCAATATGGGGAACATGAGTGCCGCTATCGAAGCCGCTATAACGCAAAATAAACAAGACCAGATCTTGAGCCGACTCAGCGCGAATAGTGGAGCGAGAATTGCTCCGCCCACGGTCGCATAGAAAGAGTAGAAGTGGGTGATTGAATGTGGCTTGGATGCAATGACGAGGCCCAGAAGCAAAAATACTACAAACAAAATCCTCATTTGCACCAAATGGCCGTAGCATCGATACAGCAGCCCGGTCACAAGTATCAAACCAAGCGATGAAAAGAAGAATAGCATTGCGAGCCGATTACCGTTGGCATACTCCATGCTAATTGGAGTCCCCCAATCGTTGAGGCCCGCTCGATGTAATGTCAAGCTGCAGGTGGCGGAGAAAATGCTGAACACCAAGAACATGTCCCACAGAAGTCTCTGAAGTCTAGAAACGGAAACTGTTCGACTGCTCCCTCCGATGTTCAAGTTATCTAGCACGAATGGCCCCTTCGATCCTAACGCTTGGCTTCAAAAGATGCAGGCGTTCGATCGCTTCGTCGCTAATCCTGGCTCCGTCCAGCTTGATGTTTTCAAGACGTTCAATCCTAGCCAAGTCGTCAATACACTGATCGGTCAGATTGGTATTCGTCAGCCATAAATGTCTTAAGCCGGGAATTCGGTTTAGGAACTGGATATCCTCATCCTTCACATCACTGCCACTTAGAATGACCATTCGCAATGATCTCACGCGGGTAAGCACTTGGAGACTGTTGCATGCTCCATGGCACCCTTTTAGGTCGACGACTTCAAGTTGCGAGCATGCCTCAGGAAACCCATTCGCTATCAATCCACGAAAGCGAGCGGACGCAACGGATCCATTCGCATCAAAGGCCACAGCGAATGCGCCATGAGACTTGAGTTGCTGTTGTGTGGCGCGACGTTCCTGAAACGGCTGAGCAAACCAGTGAACAACTGCCATTGAGGTAACAAGGCTAATGACGACAACAAGTGATGACCTTCGATCAATGGACATCAATAGATTTATCCGTGTGAATCCTTCTAACGGGTTCTAACGGGCAGGATGAAGTTCCCATATTACGGTAGTTTTGACGATGCCGCTTGCCTAGGTGACTGTAATTTCAGAATAGTCGATGCGGGTTCCGATTTCGGTAGCATTGGCGCAATGGTTGGCTCATCCAATTTCTCTTCAGGTTCAAGCACAAAGTTCATGTCATTGTTCCAGTGTTCAGGAAGGCTTGACCTTGATTGGCTGACATATCCTTCCGCTTCGACTATTTTTTCGCGACAATCCAACCGAACCTCAGCGTTCACCCCTATGGCGTGATATGGGCCACGTACTATTTGAGGCGACGACGATTCGCGAGGCCATCTATTCCAGCGTACCATACGTGCTCTCGCTGCCGTCTCGACGATCGACAATTCTATCCCCAGCAACAGCCCCAAGCGACTCGATCGAAACTACGGATTCAACCATCGAATGGTTGACTTCAGTCGTTTTCAACTTGTATTCGTGGTGAAAAATCTCTGTGCCGTCTCGACTTGCAGCTCTATGGACTCGCAGAGTTGGTAGCCACAGTCC
>JANNNN010000798.1:0-4025 GCA_031398555.1 Planctomycetia bacterium
GTTCATGGATCACGGCTGGTCGGTCAAGCAGTCGATTCGCTCGATCGTGCTCAGCCGTACTTATCGACTAAGCGGTCAACATTCGGATACGAATGCGGCGGCCGACGAAGGCAACCAGCTTTACTGGCACGCCAATCTTCGGAGACTTGAAGTGGAAGCGATCCGCGATTCGCTGCTTGCAGCCGGTGGGTTACTTGAAAATGAACGGCCGGTTGGTGCTCCGTTCGATGCATCGCTCGGTGGCGACCTTTCCAAAATGGACAAGAAGAATCGCCGGAGAAATGTTCCCGATTCCATTGGCGAGCCGATTCGTACGGTTTACTTGCCAGTCTTTCGATCGAAGTTGCCGGGGATGTTTACGGTCTTCGATTTCGCAGAGCCTGATCAAGTTAACGGTCGTCGCGACGTGACAACAGTCGCCCCGCAAGCTCTGTTTATGCTGAACAATCCGTTCGTAGTTGAAGTCTCACAGCGGGCCTCGAAGCGAATTCTCGACCAGCCACTGCCGGATGAGAAGTCGCGAGTTCGATTCGCCTACGCTTATGCACTGTGCCGCAATCCAACGGAAGCCGAAACGACGCGGGCATTGGCGTTTTTAGGTGAAGGAACTGACCGCCAGGGCGATTGGGCGACCTTCACCCAAGCTCTGTATTCCGCAGCCGAGTTTCGTTACATTCCTTGATTCGAAAATGAACCTATGAATACTTGCAAAAACAGGTTTACACCGCTGTCGCGTCGCGGAATGTTGCAGCAGACTGCGGCCGGGTTCGGCTGGATGGCCTTTGCGGCGATGAATGCACAGTTGGCTGTCGCTGACCAATCTTACACCTCACCGCTCGCTCCAAAGCCAGCTCATTTTCCAGGCAAGGCAAAGCGAGTCATTTTTTTATTTATGCAAGGTGGACCAAGTCATCTCGACACCTTTGACTGGAAGCCCGAGTTGCTAAAGAGTGCGGGCAAGACATCCGTCAGTTCCAGAAACAACAAAGGAAAAGAAGGTGTGTTGCTGGCCCCGCAATTCAAGTTCGCGCAACACGGGAAAAGTGGCTTGCATATCAGCGAGTTGTTTCCAGAACTGAGTCAACATGCGGACGATTTATGCTTGCTCAATGGAATGCATACCTCCAACGCAGCTCATCCCCAGGCAACGATTGCGCTCCATACCGGCAGTGTGAATTTTGTACGACCTTCGATCGGGTCCTGGGTCACCTACGGGCTTGGATCGGAAAGCGAGAACTTGCCAGGATTCGTGACCATCAATCCTGTTGGAGGCGGTGGTGCGCAAAACTACGGTTCATCTTTCCTGCCGGCTTCGTATCAGGGAACACGCGTCGACCTTGAAGCTGGCGGTATCATGGATATTCGCAACAAGCACTTGACCAGACAACGTCAACGTTCACAGATCGACTTGATTCAGGACATGAATCGCGATCTGCTCGAAAAACATCCGGGCCATAATGAGCTCGATGGAGTCATCCAGTCGTTCGAACTGGCTTACCGAATGCAAACATCGGTCCCCTCGGTGTTGAACCTCGATGCTGAAAAGGCAAGCACGATCGATCGATACGGGATCAATGATAGTACGACTCAAGATTTTGGTACCCAGTGCTTGATGGCAAGACGACTGGCCGAGTCAGGTGTGCGATTCATTCAAGTTAGCAAGGGAGGCTGGGATCAACACCGCGATCTGAAATCCAAACTCAAAGAGAACTGTGCTGGTATCGACAAGCCGATTGCGGGTTTGCTGCAGGACTTGAAAGAACGCGACATGCTTAAAGATACGCTAGTGCTTTGGGGAGGTGAGTTTGGTCGCAGTCCGCAGGATCAAGGTAACAGCGGAGATGGTAGGCGCCACAACAACCAAGGCTATTCTATGTGGATGGCTGGGGGGGGCGTGAAAGGTGGTTTACGTTACGGTGCAACCGACGAAATCGGCGAGACTTCGGTAGTTGGCAAACTTGGGACACATGACCTGCATGCTACAATGCTAAACCTACTGGGGCTCGACCATACCAAACTCACCTACCGCTACGCTGGGCGAGATTTTCGATTGACGGATGTCTACGGTGAAGTAGCGACGGATATAGTGGCGTAGACTCAACGAAAAAGGCAAGACGCCAGTGGCACACCAAGTCACCCCGACTCGCCAGTGCGACATCCGCCGTAACTTGACTTCTGCCGTGTTTGGTTTTGATCGCCGGCTTGCGTCTTCGCGAAGTATTCGATTCTTCAATCGCGCGTTAGTGGCCACGGAATGGTTCGTGTGCCACTGGCTACGCCAGTGCAAACGAAGCGGGAGACTTCGTGCGACCGTGCAAAGTATTGAAATCAACGGCTGTGGCAACGGCGGCCAGCTCTGGGACAGTTGCAAGACGACTCCGCCCCTGCTACAGCCATTGATATCAATACTAGTGGGTTCGCTGGTATTTTTTTATTGTCCGTTTGCCTTAAAGGAAGAAAATACCTATTTACAGAGCAAAATCGGCTTGGGATCGTTGACAAAATACCCGTTGTAAGCGAGTTTTTTCACTTCGGCGTTTGGAATGCCGAGTTCAAACCCCCTCCACATCCGTAATTTGCAAAAACAGGGCCGGTATCGTCATGGCATTGACGCTTGAAAAGCAAGAAGATTGGTTCGAATTGGCTCTCAAGGCCGCTCCTACAATGGAGTTCGCTTCGCCCGCCAAGCGGGTTGGGCCATGGGTGGCCAGCGAGGAAGCGATCGACGACGATGAAGAAGTCGACGGTGTCGAACCCGATGACGACGATGAAGATGGAGATATCGTCCTGCCGCCAACCAAGCCCGAGGACGATCCATTCGACGACTTTGATGACGAGGATTTTGACGACGACTTTGATGACGACTTCGAAGAGGAACTGGACGACGACTATGAGATCGAGCCCGACGATAGCGAAATGTTCCCTTCTGAGGATGACGATGAGGATCTGGAACTCGATCCGCTAGACGACTAAAAATCGGTGATCAGATTTGTCCCGAATCTAACTTGAAACGTTCGCAGATTTGGGACGGATCGGCGCACAACTAAACTCTTGGGGCAACGATGGCTGTTTATTTTCGGCGCGGAGATAAGTACGCGGTGCTTGGCGAAGCGGATTTTCGCGAAGCGCTCCAAGCCGCTTTCGACGCGGTCGGGAATCCTCAAAAAGTACTCGCCCTGCCACCTGATCACACTCGCAGCGACAGTCGCGCAGGGGAACTGACACGACTTGCTTACGACATGCTCGGCGATCGTTTAAAAGATGTCATGCCCGCTCTCGGAACACATGAAGGCATGACGCCCGACGAACTGACTTACATGTTCGGGGACTTGCCGCAGCACTTGATTCGAGTGCACCATTGGAAAACGGACGTTCAGACTCTAGGCAAAGTCGATGCGGATTTCGTATCGCAAGCCACTGAAGGTATCTACACTCAACCCTGGTCGGCTCAAGTTAACAAGTTGCTCGTCGAAGGTGGACACGATCTGATCTTGTCGCTGGGCCAAGTTGTGCCACATGAAGTTATCGGCATGGCGAACTACTCGAAAAATGTGTTTGTAGGTACCGGCGGCCGCGAAGGTATTAACGAAAGCCACTACTTGAGCGCGATGTACGGCATGGAGCGGACGATGGGCCGCTGCGATACGCCACTGAGACGAATCTTGAATGAAGCTCAAGATCGATTCTGCACCAACATGCCGCTAATGTATGTACTGACGGTAGTCGAATCGCTGGATGGAGGCCAGAAAGTCGTCCGCGGTCTGTTTGTCGGCAATACGCATGATGTGTTCTTCGAAGCCGGTGCATTGGCGGCTCAAGTGAACTGCTTCGTCGTTGATCGCACTCCGCAAACCGTCGTGGTGACGATGAACCCCGCCAAGTACAAACGCACTTGGTTGGCCAATAAAGCCATCTACCGAACTCGTATGCTGATTGGTGACGGAGGACGACTCGTCATTATTGCCCCGGGTGTCAAAGAATTTGGTGAGGATCGCGAGATCGATCGCTTGATTCGAAAATATGGC
>JANNNN010000807.1:0-3345 GCA_031398555.1 Planctomycetia bacterium
CCCCGCAAAGCACATCCGCGCCGACCCAAGAGTACAAAGTTCATGAAAAAGAAAATCGCTGACGGAGCTTCAGAGCCAAATAATCCCCACCAACAGCCATAAAGTAGATGGCATTGGGCGCTAGCCACGGGCAACGGAGGCTAGCGGTATCGAGCCACTACAGATGTTCCAATGCCAATTGTGGCTGAGCAACTTTGTGGTTCCACGTTGGCTAAATCGACTGGCGTTGGCGAATACGATTTCGGCGAAAGCAATGTTACAGCGCTATCACCGCTTTGCGGCTACCGCAATTTCATGCCGCGACGCGGCTAAATCTACGTTCGGCGTTTAGTATTAGTTCGAAAGTAGCGGCTCACAGGAATCAATCGTCACTGACATTCCGTTGGTGACTCATTGCACGCAGGCGCACGGCAATGACTTATCGCAACTGCTCACCTTGCAATTTGTGGAGATTGGCGCGAAGCATTAGAAGTTCAACTGGGAAGTATGAAGCGCCGATGGCAGACGCTTGACCGGATTGGCAAAGTGCAAAATGGACATACTCTTGGGCGGCTTTGGCGTTCGCATCCGTTTGACCCAGATCGATGACAATCGTTAGTGCTCGCGTCAGTGGATATTGGCCATTGAGAACGGCATGTTCGTCGCTTGGGATCGAGTTGATACCCGACTTGATACTGAGCGCTCGTACTGATTCACCTGAGCTTTTTAATCCGCATATGGCGATGCCAAGTGGGTCGGCAGTGACCGCGGCAAGTGTTTCAGCGTTCGAAACGTGTTTAGAAAGACCATCGCGCATGGTCGAACCACTGAACACAAAGTCTCGCAAGTAAACTTGAGTGCCGCTGGCTTCACTTCGGGCGATCACATGAATCGGCTTGCTGGCCCACTCGCCGCTGGCTCCCAATTGACCCCAGGTTGGCCCAACGCCTTTTGCATCGGTTGTGAAAATCGTTCGCATTTGTTCGCGGGAGATCGATTGAACTGGGTTGGTTCTATGGACGAAAATGCCGAGTGCTTCGCGCGCGACAACGAAGGCCACTGGTTGCTTTAGACCTTTTGCTTTGAGCGCGGCGACTTCTTCGTCACGGACTGGGTGTGAGAGCATCGCCACGCAGCTTGGGTTGGCGACGAGCTGCTCGAAGGCTTCAAAAGATCCTGAGGCTACAATCTCGACTTTCGCGCCCTTGTGGAACTCGTTGAAGCCAGAAGCCCAAACATGAGCTAGGGCGTCCATGCTAGTCGAACCGTGAATCTTGACGTTGCCGGTCAGGGGCATGTTATTAGAGGGGCGATACGGATCGACCGCTTTAAGTAACGCGATCATTTCGGACACCGACGGCTCGGCGAGTTGGCCGGGTCGGCCTGTCGCGGTTTCATTCGGTCCAGTTGAGTTTGGCACGGTAGCGGTTTGAGCTAGTGCATGATCGGCGGGCGTTGATGCAGCGTATGCGAGGGTCAATGCAACAACAGAAACCAGGTGACTCCAACGAGTCATAGCGCACTCCTTTTCGCGGGTTGATGTTCACAGTGGCTTACAGCAGCCAAGAGTCGCTCGTGCAACTCACTATGACGGATGCCCATTCTACGCATTTGCCGCCGCCAACGCGATTCTGATCGTGCAGATTTCCGGGAAACTAGAATGCTGCTTATGCTGGCAAAAGCCGCGAAGACCGTTTTCTTGTACAGGCACTCCGGGTTAAGATAGTAGCTTGTGAAATGAGGGTAGCTGGTTTCTGATGAAACCAGCTACAGATCCACCGGTTTCTGACTAAACCAGCTACATTGCTATCAAGTCTTGAGTGAGCAGCACTTTATGCAGTTAAGAATCGCTTGTACACAATGCGCGACGGAGTTATTAGTCCCCGGCACGGCAGCTGGCAAAGCGGCCCGCTGTCCCGGATGCCAAGCGGCCGTTAAAGTTCCGCTGTACTTTGTTGCCAAACCGATTGCGACGCCAAAACCCGCGTACAACAATGCCCATGTACCGGCGTATTCGCAAGCGCCCGCGTATCAGCCCACGTACTCCTATCCAACTTCCACTGGTACGAATACTAAGAAGTCCAAGAGTAAACGCTCGAGTACTTCAAGCGGATCGGGCGGCATACGGATCTTGATGATTGCGCTGGCGTGCATTGGAATATTATTCGTTGGAGGTATGGTGTTGGTCGTCGGCCTCGCATACGTCGGCAAGCAAACGATTGCAACTTTGTCGCCTTCGTCGATCCCTGTTCCGCAACTGCCTGATCTCGGTGTCGCTACCACGATTCCTGGTACCAATTCGACGTTTCAGTTCATTCAAATCAAACAAGGTTCCGGTCCTGGGAAAACGATGCAGTTCCGCGTCTACTTGCCAATTGCGCAGTCGCCCGCGCAATCGATTCCGTGCGTGTTGCTCGCCCCGGCGGGTACGAACCTGCTGCATGGCAATCCACTGGACGCTGACAACTACCACGATGAAGCACTTCCCTATTCCGAAGCCGGTATGGCCGTCGTGTGCTTTTCGCTGGATGGAGAAATGACCGTCGATCAAAGCGCTGGTGAACGGCCTTACATGTTGGCGCTTAGCGTTGCTTATCGACAGTTCATCGCCGCAAAGGCTGGCGTGGTCAACGGTCGTAACGCGCTCGAGTTTGCACTTGCGAAATTACCGCAGGTCAATCCAAAAATGATCTACAGTGCTGGCCATAGTTCTGCGGGCACAGTCTCACTGCTCATGGCCGCCAATGATGAACGGCTTGCGGGTGCCATCGCCTTTGCACCGGCAACTGACTTAAATATTCGTTTGGATGGCCTTGCCCAGGATCGAACGGCTCGTAGCCTCCTGCCAGGCATCTCGGCTTACCTTCGCACCGGTTCACCCATCACTTACGTCGACCGATACAAATGTCCGCTGTTTGTCTTCCACGCTCGGGACGATAGTAATGAACCCTTTCAAAACACTGAAAAATTCGTTAATAAGTTGAAAGCCCATTCGGCAAAAGTAGAATTTGCCGTGGTCAACAGCGGTGATCACTACGATTCGATGATTCAGTCCGGCATTCCTCAAGCGATAAATTGGATTCGATCTCAACCCCGCTAGATAACAGTACATATTGGTAGCTGGTTTCGTAAGAAACCGGATGAAGAAAAATCACTAAATACTGCTTCCGGTTTCTCACGAAACCAGCTACTTTTTCGCGGGTCGAACGATAGCCGTCGCGGGCTCGCCGAGCAACAGGGGCTTTCCATATACGGTCTGCTGATCACCTTGCTCTCGCATCCATGCGTCAAGTTCCACTCGCATCGCAGCCAGTCGTTCGGCGTGTTTGGGATAGTCAGCTAAGTTGATCTGCTCGAACGGATCGG
>JANNNN010000836.1:0-1571 GCA_031398555.1 Planctomycetia bacterium
TTCAGCAATTCGGGCTTGTACAATTCTTGACCAGGCAGGCCACCAGAGTACTGGAGTGCGTCAAATTTATTGTCCCCGATTGGTCGGATCTGAAGACCTAGCGGTTCTTGCTTTCCTTCGCCGACCGTCACTGTTCCAACGAACTCCCCCAGTAGACTGTAGTTATCATCAACGTCTGCGGGCTGAGTTGGCGGGGCAGCCTTTTCGGCATCCACTGTCGCCGCCGGCTCTTTGGCAACTTCATCTGCTCGCGCGGCGGTCTCTTGTGCCGTGGCGAGCGAGCAGGAGGCTGCAAACAAAGCCGCAATAGAGAACTTTGTCGAAAGCTGGCAGAATGATGCAAGCAGGTTTTTGGAAGTCAGAGTTCGCATGATTCAGGTGGTTTTGGTGAGAGGATTGTTTGGGTTTAAGTGCCATTGTGATTCGCAAAACCGCCGTTGCAAACCCATGGCAAGCGAAGTTCGCAATCCCAGACTGACAAGCCCGGAAAATCGACCAATTCTAGGCAAAAACGCCACTTCTCGCTGAACGCCAGTATCTGGTTCCAGGCCTGCCTTGGAACCCGCTGAATCGCAGGGATGCGCCTGGGCTGTGCAACAAATAGCAGTTTGGCAATTTGTTTTGGAGTCCTCGCAGACATTGAACGCTAATCTTCGCTAATTGAACACTGATCTATCAATAGGCCAGAACGGAAACGAGTACGGGCAAGAGCAACGCTAGTTTAAGAAAGTCTTTTGCAAAAAATTCTCAGATTACTAATTGGCAGTTTTGCTTTGGTCCGATTTTTGTTCCTCGCCAAGGAGAATGGTCGAACGTTTCCTTAGATCAACGTAAACGCTTCACCCAGCAAAAATTAGTGTTCGATTAGCGAAGATTAGTGTTCTGCTGATCCTCACAGATATTGGTCTTCGAACACTAATCCAACACTAATCCAACAATGGGCAGAAAATTAGTGTTCAAATTGTTCGTTGCCGCCACTTTGGTGAAGGTCGCTGAGCACGAAACGCTTCCACTCCAACTCTCCCTTTTGACCGAAATTGATGAGATAGCCGACTTGTTTTCTTGCGATACGCATGTAATTGAACAACTGAGCTACATGGTCCGAGCAAAGCTCCTTCAGAGACTTCAATTCGACAACGATTTCTTCATAGACGAGTAGGTCTGGTCGATACTTGGCGGTTAGTACCCTAGCTTTATAGAAAACCTCCAATTCAACTTTGGACAGAAAAGGAATACTTCGCATCTGAAGTTCGATTTCAAGGCTCTGCTGGTAAACCTCTTCGGCCATTCCGTAACCAAGTTCGTTGTAAACCTCGAAAGCAGCCCCCATCAGGTCATAGCCTTGTTGCATCAGCATCATAAGTCCTCACAGACATAAGTCTTCGAACGCTAATCTTCGCTAATCGCACACTAATCTAACAATGGGGCAGAACGGAAACGAGTAGGGGCAAGAGCAACGTTTCCCTGGACTAACGTAAACGCTTTGAGTTGGTGCCGATTCTACGGACAATTGAGACTCTTAGTTCAGCGGAGCAGTTTTGCTTCGAATTGACTTGGCGACAGATAGCCGA
>JANNNN010000910.1:0-5414 GCA_031398555.1 Planctomycetia bacterium
AATGGCTTGGGTTACCCTTACGGTTCCGCCCACCGACCTTGCTCCTGGCGACTATTGGCTGTCATTTACATTCAATAATTCGAGCCAACGTTATCGATACAACAGCACCGGCGCGGGTGAACGCAACAAGTCCAACGCAGCGATTGCTAACGGCTATCTCCAAAGTTGGGGAACAAGCAGTAACAGCTATAATGGCACTCGCTCGATCTACGCCACCTATGAGGTGCGTCCATGAAATTGCATCATTCAAGTAGGCGCGGACTTACACTAGCGGAAGTCGTCGTTTCGACCTTCTTGGTTGGTATTCTGTTGACTGCTGCGCTATCGAGCGTCGGCGGAGCGTTGCGATCGACCGCGGCCACTGCGACGCGTTCCGATGCTTCATCGCTGGCGAATATGCTCTTGGAAGAGATCGTCATTATGCCCTACGAGGATCCTAACCAGACGCCTTCGTTCGGGTTCGAGTCAGGCGAGTCCTTTGCATCGGGAACACGCACACTGGCCGACGACGTGGATGACTTCAATGGATTTTCCCAGTCGCCACCGAAGGATCGAAATGGAACTCCAATCCCGGGCTACACAGGTTGGACTTGGACTGTGGCCGTTTCCGCAAGCAATAACCCTTTCGCAATGATGATCGTCACTGTTGTGGTGACAGCGCCAGATGCAGGAGTGACAAAGCGTGTTGCTTGCCGGACAAGAAATGCAGGCGCGTTACAACCGCAAGGAATCAATCAGACTTTGATAACGTGGACTGGAGTCTCCATGCAGTCCGGTACAAGCAGCCCTGTGTCCGGCGGTGTCTCACTCGTAAATCACGCTGCGGACCAATAGCATGCGAAAGAATACCAGATTCAATGTTCGAAGACGTTCGCCACGGCGTGGCTATCTTTATATAGCGGTACTATTCACCGCGCTTGCCTTATCCACCATGGGGCTGGTTGCCATAACAGCCGCTACGTTACGAACCCGGAGTGCCAGCGATGCTTGGGATTACGCAGCCGCCCAGATGCTCGCGCATTCCGCGACCGAGTATGGAGTCGAGCTAGTCCGTGGCAACGTCACTTGGCGAAGCGCATATTTACTTAGCACCGAAAATCCATGCGTTGCGCTGCCATCGGCGAGTGGAACAATGGCTTGGATGCTAGTTGACGAAGATGGGAAACTGGCGGACGACGATTCGGACTCGGTACGCATCATTGGAATTGGGCGAGTCGGTAGGACTCGGGCAACGGAAAGCGTACGCATGCTGCCGACTGGGCAACCACTCACATGCCTTGGATCATCACTACATTGCAGCGGTGATATTAGCCTTGGAAGCAGTTTACAGTTCATGACCAACCAGCAAGTTAGCAGCAACGGTAATATTTCTGCGAGCGGCTTTTTTACTTCGCTCCAAGGCAATGTGGAAGCAGTTGGCACTGCGACCGGTGCTATCAACGGAAATATCGTGCAAAATGCCGCCCAGCGCCGAATGCCAGGCAGTTCTGTCTTCGATTACTATCTCGACAATGGAACCGTCATTCCCATTTCTTCGATTCCAAGTGTAAGCGGTATCTCCACCATCGATAGACGGGTCATCTCCACTCAACTCAATCCGTTTGGCAAAAGCAATCCCGAAGGCATCTATGTTATCTACTGTGCAGGACAACAATTGTGCATCAAGAACAGCCGGATCATGGGAACATTGGTTCTGATCGATCCAGCTCCAAATAGCTCGCTTGAAGGTTCGTTGCGTTGGGATGCAGCTATTACCAACTACCCAGCACTGCTCGTCAAGGGTGGACTCGTTATCAAGTCGAGCTCGACCAGTCTTAGTGAATTTTTCCTAGTTACCAATTTCAATCCGGCCTCGGCACCCTACATGGGACTGAGCGATAGCGACCAAATCGATACCTACCCATCGGAGATCAACGGAATAGTCTATCTCACGGACAAACTCGACGCACCACAGGATTTTTTAGAAAGCGTCTTCCGCGGCGTAACCATTTGCGGATCCATCAATGCGATGTCCAGTTGCCGATTCAATTATCGGTCATTGCTGTTTGACAAGCCTCCCCCTGGATTCTCCAGCGGTAACCCGCTGGCGGTCGTGCCAGGCAGCCGTAGACGTGAAACGCTGCCGTAAGGCGAACGCCGGGTAAGACCTTACCTTACGAGGGACTTCCAACTCCGTCGAACGGCACGACGGACAAAGATGTCCGTCGTACAGCAGTTAATTTTTTCTCTGACGCTCGCTTAAGCTATCAATATTGCAGTGGCGATCTACTGCCAGGTGTTCGGTGGGACATAAGTTTGGTGCCAGCAAAGCCGATGAATTTAGGAGAATCGTTGCAATCGCTATTCTCCTAAAAATAAGCAAAACCGGCCGATGGATCATTCGCCATCCATTCGAATTCAAAAGAATTCGCCGCACCTATTTGCGGCCCGGCGGATATTCGTTCCAATTGCGGTAATCCTCGCCCTCATGTTCGTCGTGCTGATTTACATGCGCAGTACATCGATAAAGGTTGCACGGGCCGATTTTACAAACAATGGCACTCCCTCTATTCCCATTGAACCGACGCCCGCTCCTGTGCGAATCACGTCGAACTTCCAAGAAAACGCTACAAGCGTGGTGGAATCGAATCGTTACGTCAACCTAGTCGCCCCAGCGACTTATCAAGTACCACAATCGATTCCGAATCGGCAATATCGACTTCCAATGGGTGAACAGGTAAATTCGCCTACGCCGCCAGATTTGCAGAAGTTGCCAGGTTTCCAGCAGCACTTTCCTGAATTGCCGGCACCACTGCAGTTTACTGTCCAACCGCCTTTAGCGGAGCCTGTTGCCCAACCGGAGACAATGCAACTTGCACCCGGCCAACTCGAAATTGCTGTAAACGAACGGCAAGGGACAGTTAGCTCCACGATGCTTCAAGGGATGGTAACGCTATCAGTGCGGGACACTCCGCTCCTCTCGGTCATGTCATTGATCGCTCAGCAGCAAGGGCTAAGTATTGTTGTTTCCAGCGAATTGAATATGCCCATCACATTAACTTTGCAGCCAACAACACTCCCAGATGCACTAGACGCGCTCATGGCGGTCAGTGGTTGTAACTGGACGCAGAAAAACAACATCATCTACGTCACTGCAGTCAAGAAGGATGGACTTGAAAACTTCTTCGCGCAAGGACGCACAGTGCGGACATTCAATCTTAGCTATATTGCAGCCACCGACGCAGAAAAAGTTATTACTGGTTTACTTTCGCCTGCTGGCAAAGTCTTTAGTCGCCAGACTGATCCTAAAGACAAACGAAAAACACTTGAGCAGCTAGTTGTTGAAGATGTTGCCAGCTATGTCGATCGCATAGGAGACTACCTTGCAGAAGCCGATCGACCTCCGCAACAGGTCATCGTTGAAGTGAGGCTTTTGCAAGTCAAGTTAGAAAATGATGTTCGCCATGGCTTGAACTTTGATACCATCGCAAGAATTTCCGGCGCCGATCTCAAGGCCGGGACGCAATCACTTGCGACGGCGGTGGGTGCCGGGGCGACGTTTACCATCGACGGAACCGATTTCAATTCGTTTCTCGATTGCTTAGCATCGACCAATGATGCAAAAACACTCGCAGCCCCTAAAGTTCTTATGATAAACGGGCAGGAAGCAAAGATTCAGATTGGCCGACGTCTGGGCTACAACGTAACGACTACGACAGAAACGAGTTCGTTACAGGATGTCCGTTTTCTTGAGGTTGGCGTTGTATTGACTGTGACTCCACAAATTAGTTTCGATGGGCAAATACTGTTAAAAGTTCATCCCAAGGTTTCCAGTGGGGACATCAATCCCAATACCAATCTTCCTGAGGAGGAAACCACCGAAGTAGATACTGCAATCATGGTCGCCGACGGAAACGGTGTTATCATCGGTGGATTGATTCAGGAAAGCGATAACGAGCGTCAATCCAAGATACCGATCCTTGGAGATGTCTGGCTCGTCGGTCGCCTGTTCCAACGTCGAGTGGTTGAGCGAGAGCGATCTGAAGTTGTCGTGGCACTCTTGCCTCGAATCGTTCCTATCGGATATTGCCCGTCGCCAAGTGACGTCTACGACTTGCAGCGGGTTGTTGATCCGATTGTCACTCCAGCCCTACAATCTGCGCCGCGCATGGAGCCCAAACTGCCCGACTCGCTTCATAGGCCCACACGGCTTTCACGTAAATCCAAGCAATCGATGTAAGGCAAACGGACAATAAAAAAATACCAGCGAACCCACAATCTGGGGCGGGCGAATGATTACCGACCACTTTTCGATGCCGGCCTGACACTCGAGCGCTTGGTTTAGCTTTTGAAAGGCTTGCTTGGTTAAAGTCAGCCAGGATCAACCGAAGCGATTTACCTGTTACGCGTGTGTAAACTTTGCCGGTACGTAATTGCGGGTCCGCTTGCGAGTTCTCAGAAAGCAGTTGCTCTACGACTGGCACATGTTGTTTTCACATGAATCAGGGCCGAGTGAGGATTTCATGCGAAATTGAACGCGATCGTAAAGGAACGTCTTCGACCTGCGCTTCGACTGACCTCTCGGATGCGATATTGAAACGAATGTTGAGCACCCCCACGGCCAAGAGCCCGCTATCCGATTCGGGTATGATTCTTCGAAACGGCAAGTCGATGACAAGTCCTTGCGGCGTATAGTCATCTAAAGTGACTTCCTTAGACCAACTCTCCTCTTCGCAAAATCGCTGGGTGCGGTTACGCCAATCGCCGCGAAAGACTGAAAGTTGGATAGAAAGTGAGCCCGCTTTTCGGAGCACTTCACCGCCTGCACCAAGCGGTACAAGGATGGCTTGCAAACCATCGGGCTGGGCATCATTGTCAAAGTTTGCCAGCCGCGCAAACGCGTCCAAGCTCAACGCATCCAAGCTCCTAGTGGGTACGACTCTTGACCAATCCCGCGTTGCGGGACCAAGCGTCGGTGTAACGACTTTTGATGGGATAGGGCTGGGTAAAACTACAGGAAATCCAGGCTCAATCCGCAGTACATCGGCCGGCTTCAATTGATTTCCGATCGATACGCCTTCAAAATCCGCGGTAAGCCATAACACTTCGGATGTGGATCTTGAATCTAGCTGGCCATTTACTGTCCGCCCACTGGTGAGGGTCACCTTTACGTTGCTTCCGGCAACAAAAGTCGCCCATGGGGTGCTTTGTGTAAAACCATTCTCTGCACAGATTAACACGCCAAGCATAAACCACGTTACTTGAGCAAGTTTTGTTTCCAAGTGCATAAGGATACCCCGCGTAGAATTGTTGTAAGACAATTCTACAATTGCGAAGCCTGTACCAAACCGATTCGAGCGCGGACCGGACTGGAAACAAAGCAACGCAAGCCCATTGCCGGCACTGATTTGTAACGATACAAGGCCAGTAGCCGG
>JANNNN010000917.1:0-2088 GCA_031398555.1 Planctomycetia bacterium
CTGTATAACCTGTTGCAATTCGTCGAGGCTTAGCCAGTCAAGCAATCCGCGACCGTCTTTTATAAAAGTGTCGATCAGCATATGAGTCGCAGCGACTTGGTGGGCGACTTGCTGTACCTCTTGCAAATTGGGCGCACCACAGATCGACCAATCGGCGTAGGCAACGGGGATCAACTCGGATCCACGCTCGCGCAACTGAGTCGACAACGATTCAAAGCATGACGGCCAGCTTCCTCCAAGAAAATCCACGGCACGGCTCAGCCCGACTTTTAAAACGGGGAAATGCGGTGCGAAATCGAGCGCGACTTGTTCATTCAAGTCCCATAGCTCGCCGAGTGCTGCGCTGCGCAGAGGGTGGTCGTCGAGAAAACTCGCGACAGCCACGGCTTCAGACAAACTCGAGCGCCCCAGCGCTCCAGCGTGTGGTTCCTTCAAATCGATCCAATCCACGCCAGCTTCCCGAACCTGCCGAGCCTCAACAGTATTACGAATACTAATAAGCAACTTTGCGTTTGCGGGCAAATGCTCTGCAATTCGCCAACTCGGGTCGCATAGTGGCGACTTCAAAATTGCACATTGGTTGGTTTCAGTAGGGTTGTGCATGTGGCTTTCGCGGAAAAATGAGCACTTTCTGAACTTTCGCCCAGCAAATTCTAGCCAAGTCGCACGGAAAGCTAAGACCTTGCTTGGCAGTCGGCGGCTCGCGCAGTTTAATGGTCAGTTCGCGAAACAAACCTTCAGAAGAGGGCCATGAGGTTGAATTATACGTTAGTCGAGAACGATTCGCAGCAGCCAATGTTGCTGGAAGCAATCGAGCAATCGGATTTGGTCGGCTTCGACACCGAGTTCGTTGCTGAGGATTGTTACAAGCCGGATTTGTGTTTGCTGCAAATCTCGACGCGCGACCACGTTTTCATCGTGGACCCGAAATCCATGTCGGACCTGCAACCGCTGTGGTTGTTGCTGGTAGATCCGCAGCGAACGATTGTCGTTCATGCGGGCCGAGAAGAAATTCTGTTTGCTTATCGTGCAACTGGCCACACTTTCCCCAAACTTTTCGATGTGCAGTTAGCCCTTGGCTTGCTAGGGGGGGAGTTTCCGGCTTCCTACGGCAAGTTATTGCAGCGTTTGTTAGGTGAAAGTCTGTCTAAGGGTGAAACTCGAACCGATTGGCGCAAGCGACCACTGTCAGCGGCTCAGTTAGACTACGCAGCGCTTGACGTACTTCATCTGCCCCAGTTATACGACGCGCTTAAGCAGCAATTAATTTCGGTTGGTCGTGAACAGTGGCTGATCGATGAAGTTGCGCGGCGACAACGCAATCTGATTGCGGCCCAACTGCGAGAAGGATGGCCGCGAATCGGTGGTGTGCAATCGATGCACGGTCGCCAGTTAAGTGTTGTGCGCGAGCTATGGTTGTGGCGCGAGCGTCGTGCCGAACAGCGCAATATGCCGGCTCGCCGAGTGCTTCGCGATGACTTGATTGTCGAACTCGCGCGGCGCGGTACTTCTGACCCGAAGAAGATTAGTCCCATTCGCGGACTGCATTTTCCCGGTTTTCAAAAATTCATACCGGAAATTGCCGAAGCCATTGAGGCTGGCTTGTCCGGACCGATACCCGTGTCTCCCTGGAGCGGTTCGATGAAGCGGCCGCGACCACCTGCGCTCCTGCAACAGTTTCTGACTGCTGCCATGTCCTACCTTTGCCGAGTTCACGGTATCGCGCCGGCGATCGTTGGTACTTCGGATGACGTAGGTCGCCTGGCCTCTTTCTGGCTAGATCCAACAACAACGCCTGAATCGGACGACGAAGACGATCCGCTCGCTTTGCTTGGAGGCTGGCGCGGAGAACTGGTCGGCAAGCCCCTGTATGACATCTTCTCAGGCCGCAAAGCGATGCGAGTTCAAGATCCGCAAGACGATATGCCTTTGGTGTTGTGCGACATCGACTAGTGCTTTGGCCAGATTCGATTTTAGGGTTTGTGCCACTCTGCAAAACGCGTTATCGAGGTTCCGCGTATGAATGCAATTATGATCGTTAATTCGCAGGTGACTTATCAGCCGGCAGGCGTTAGAGAGCGTCCCGCT
>JANNNN010000927.1:0-3636 GCA_031398555.1 Planctomycetia bacterium
CAGCTTTAGCTTTTGCTTCGGAGTCCTCTTTCTTCTTGGCTGCTTCAGCTTCGCGGCGTTTGGCTACTTGCATTGGATTCTCGCCACCGTCGCGATTGCGGCGACCTTCACGCTCGGAGCTCTTGTACAACTGGAATCGGCTTGGTTCAAACTTCTCTGGGAAGAAATTGTTGTCGCGGTTGGCGTCGGCTATCTCGCGATATGGATCGAGCTCCAAACTCTTCATCAATTTCTCAGACATAAACCCAGTCGACGTTTCGAGAGCATTCAGCTGCCACGCTTCAGCGGGTAGGCGGATAATCTGGTCGCTGCCATCTTCGTAGCTGACCCGCAGCACGATTGGCATGACTAGACCTCCGAGGTTCTTAAGCTTGACGGTGTAAAAGTTCTTTTTGGATTCGACCAACTTACGTTCTTCATCGGTTAATTTTTCGACAAACCGCTGATAGGCTTCACGTTGCTCGGGTAGGATTTCATTCTTGTCATAGGTGTTGTAGAAATCCTTCAGCTCAGGGATTCGATCAACCAGCTTTGAGAGCGGTTTGTTGCGACTGTCGGACATCGTCGGCAGAGTCGCATCTTTGGCTTCGCGTCGACGCGTTGCTTCTTTATCGGGGTCGGTGTCGTCAGGGATCGACCAAGTTACGTTGTCGATGGCGATGTCGCAGTGATCGGTCGAATAGAACCAGCCACGCCAGAACCAATCTAGATCCACCCCCGATGCGTCTTCCATGGTGCGGAAGAAATCGGCAGGCATCGGTCGCTTAAACATCCAGCGGCGGGAGTATTCCTTAAACGCATAATCGAACAGTTCACGACCGAGTACTGTTTCACGCAAGATATTCAGCGCCGTAGCCGGCTTTGCATAGGCGTTTTCGCCAAACTGAAGAATCGACTCACTGCCCGTCATGATTGGCACCTGAGCGGTACTCAGCATGTATGGTGTGATAGCGGCTGGTTCGCCACGTTCGGACGGATAGTTCTCTTCCCACTCTTGCTCGGCAAGATACTGGAGAAAGGTATTTATCCCTTCGTCCATCCAAGTCCACTGACGCTCGTCGCTGTTGACAATCATCGGAAAGTAATTGTGTCCAACTTCGTGGATGACGACCGAGATCAAACCGTATTTGGTTCCAGCAGAATAGGTACCGTCGGCTTTCGGACGCGGTCCGTTGAAGCAGATCATTGGATACTCCATTCCCCCAATGGGACCATTGACACTGATCGCGGTCGGATAGGGATACCCAAATGTGTAACGGCTGTAGACGTTCAAAGTGTGGATAATGGCGGCCGTCGAGTATTTGCTCCACAGTGGCTCAGCCTCGTTCGGATAATAGGACATCGCCATCGTGTCGACACCTTCGACGTTATGGCCCTGAGCGTCCCAGATGAACTTGCGACTGCTCGCGAATGCGAAATCGCGGACATTTTTTGCATGAAAGACCCATGTTTTAGACTGTTCGGTTTTTTCCTTTTCATTCGCCAAGGCTTCTTCAGGTGTGACGACGAATAGTGGCTTTGAACTGGTCTTGGCACGTGCGAGCCGATCGATCTGCTCAGCGGTCAACACATCAGCTGGATTCTGCAAAACTCCAGTGGCACCGACGATGTGATCATCGGGCGCGGTGATGCGAACCAAGTAATCGCCAAGCTCTAAAGTGAATTCACCTTGACCTAAGAATTGCTTATGTTGCCATCCAGTGGCGTCTGTGAATGCGACTAGACGTGGAAACCACTGCGCGATTTCGTAAATGTAGTTCTTGTCTTTGTCAAAGAATTCGTAACCCGTCCGGCCGTTCATCAGATCGGCGTCATTGATCGCGTAATTCCAATCGACTGAGAATTCAAATTTTTGCCTCGGTGGTAGGGGCGTTGGCAGTTCGATCCGCATCATCGTCTTGATGATTGAGTGCGCGAGGTCGGCGCCTTTCGCATCTTTAACGGCAGTGATCTTCGCCGAACCATCGAATATTCGGCGAGCTTCGATATTTTTCATCGCTTGCAGCGACATTCGCGGCGGGATCATGGCACGGCGTAGTAGACTCGCTTCGGAATCTGGCGCAAAAATGTTAGCGTCAACCTGTAGCCATATATATCGCAGCGTATGCGGCGAATTGTTGTGGTAAGTGATCTTTTCACTGCCGGTCAGATGTTGCTTTACATCGTCGAGCCTGACGTCGACGACGTAGTCTGCATTCTGCTGCCAGTAATCGGGGCCCGGCTCACCGGCCGCGGTGCGATAACCGTTGGGAGTAGGCAAGATCTCTTCTAGTTGACGGAATTTGTCTTCTTGGCCGAACTTACGATTGTCAACTGGCTGAGCCATAGTTGACTGTGAAACAAGAGCGAAGATAAAAGTGGCGAAAAGCAAGCGGATTACCAAGTCAGTGCGCACGAACTTGCGATTGATCATAAAGTAAAATTCCGAATCGACAGAAAGATAGAAGTAGGAACGCAAAGCGTTGCTGACAACCGCTGGAGAGGAGTGGCGGCAGATACGGCGAGACCGCTCTATTAAAGTCGCACAACTGTTCAGATTCAACCGAGGGAAAGGAAAGTCGAGCGAGAATTGAGGACTATTTTTCGAGGTAGCTGGGGACCGCTTTCACGAGCGTAACCGAGCCGTTGATGGTCGAATTGACGAAACATCCTGGACGGGCCAAATCGTCGCATCCTAAGGTCGACTACCGCCGCGTCTTGAGAGCCAAGAAACCGAGAACAACCACGGTGGTAGCTACCATCCCCCACTGGGTGACATCCATGGCCTGCATGACCCAGTCGATGTTGTAGATGCATTTGAAGATCCAAGATTTGATTTGGTAGCCCATGCGTCTGCTCGTCAAAGATTTGGAGGTAAGACAATCAATTGGGACCAATTCACCCAATATCGCATTAAAAACCTAGGTCCAGGTTTTGTCACACCCACGAGAAACGACTTGGAAAAACGCGATTCGCTGAATTTGGGGTGTAATTCTTCCTTGTTTGCCGTGTGTACTGTCTTTTCCGTGTGTTCCAAGGCAACCGTTCGCAACGCCTCGACAAAAAATCCTCTGTCGATACAGCCACGGAAGTCGAAAGCAGCACTTGCAGCCCCTTCGCAGCGGCGTATAATTCTTTTTCTCAGCGACGCGGGAAGCTAAAACTTCCCATTGGCCCAAGCTGAAAACTGCAAGACATAACATCTTGCAGCAAAACACTGGGGCCGTAGCTCAATTGGTTAGAGCACCGGACTGTCGATCCGGAGGTTGCGGGTTCGAACCCCGTCGGCCTCGCTGAAATAAATGCAATGTTTTCAAGGCTGGAACGCACTTTTTGCGTTACCGTCATAACGACGAGCGGCCCCGATTTCAAGAAACGACTACCGAAAAACTCGGCAGTCAGAAATTTGGGAGTCCTCATTATGGCAAGGCCAAAAGCTAGAGTACCCTCGTTGCGGTACCATATCAGCGGGCAAAGCGTCGTTACAATCGACGGCAAGGATTTTTATCTCGGCAAGCATGATTCGCCTGAATCTCTCGCGCGGCATGCAGTTCTAATTGCGGCCTATCAAGCTGGCGGGTTGAAACTACCACCCGACTTTGATGCTTATGCACTCGATGCGCGAGCCGCGGCTATCTTGGATCACTCGCAGCCGAC
>JANNNN010000938.1:0-25350 GCA_031398555.1 Planctomycetia bacterium
GAAGGAGTCGCTCCAAAATTGAGTGACGATGAAGAAAATAAATGCGATGCCGATACTTGCTGGCAACAAACGTCTACTAAAATCCGCATGTCCAACGTGCGCGACAGCCGCTAACGCAACCAATGCGACGAGAAGTCCCAACGCAAAATAAAGTGGGCACCAGAGAATGCGTATGAGCCCTTCAGTCAACTCGAATCCGTGTACAACTGTACCTATCGAACTTGCGACACACAACATCGCGAACACCCATGTCCAAAGTGTCATTGCAAATTTCTGATTTTCCGAAGTGCGTCGCAATACGTATATGCACACAATTGACTGCACTGCCAAAATTAAGTCGGTGACTGCCGTTGTTTGCTCCGTTGGAATACTGATAAAGTTAAAAGACATGGTCGTACCTCAGGAAAATCTCGGTAATCCCCCCAGTATCGAGGCGGGTATAATGCTGCTAGCCTGCTTACCGAAATACTGGTGCTTTACCCCTCAATTTTTTTAGTTGACAAGATTGACGGATTACTCGACTGCTCGCTTGATCAAAGGTCGACCGATGAACAAATCTTCTGAACATAAGTCCATTTCCCAGCAGCTAGATGGTATAAAACAAGACGACGAAGAGGCAATCGCTGCGCTGTGGGATCGCTGCTATCCGGCTCTCGCCAGGTTTGCGGAGAAGCGACTAGAAGCAATACGCGTTCAGCAACGCACGTTCAACGGTGAGGATGTTGCAGCTAGCGCGATGCTGAGCTTTCTAAGGGCGTTTCAACGAGATCGTTTTCCCTTGTTAGATTCGGAAGACGGACTTTTCCGGCTGCTGAGAAGGATAACCATTCGTAAGGTGATTGATCGAAAAAGGAAAAACCAGACTCTCAAGGCGGGAAGCGGCGCAGTGCGTGGAGAGTCAGCGTTCGGCTCCAAGGCAGATACGGGAATTGCGCCTGGCATCGACGGAGTGCCAGGCGAATCGCCATCACCAGAGTGGATTGCAATTATGGAGGAAGAATGCCAAAAGCTTTTTGCATTGCTTCACGACGACGTCCTTCAAACCGTCGCTTCCTTACGACTGGAGGGATACAGCAACGCTGAGATTGCTACAACGCTAGGATGTGCAGTAGCTACAGTGGAACGACGTCTCAAGGAAATACGTGCTTGTTGGTCAATCGTGATCCAAGATGAAAGCCCCATGCAAAAAACCGAGAATTGAACTCCAAATGTAAATTAAAGTGCCTACCATTGGTAGTCGAGCTAATCGAAACAAACAGAACTAGTAGGAACACTGTGTTTAGCGATCTTTCTCATATACCATCCGGGGCAAACGATTGGAAACAGATTCGGTTCACGTTTGGATTGGCCGTGACTGTTATCGAACAACAGAGTTCATTGGCCCTGCTTGGTTTAGGATTAGTTGATGAAAGAAAGTACGATATCCGTGTAATCTTGTAGTGCGATGCGTTCGTCGATTCCGTGGAAGCGTTGCGTATCACGTTCGGCGATCCGTGCGGAGATAAAGCGATAAATGTTATCGCAAAGATCGCTGTAGTGCACACTGTCCGTGCTGCCGACCAAGACGAAAGGCGCGACCGCAACCTCCGGATAGACCTCGCTAATAGTGCGATGTAGTTGGCCAAAGGCAGTCGATTCGATGCTAGATATTGGCGAAGCCTCCTTGCCTAAGGGAAGCGCCGAAACGTTAACGCGTTTGTCGTCGATACTCTGTCGGATATACTCCAGCGCTCCTTCAATCGTGTCCCCGGGGAGCAGCCGCAGATTTAACGACGCGGAAGCATGCTGCGGCAAAACGTTAACCTGAACGCCCGGCCATTCAAATAGTACGCTTGGAATCAATGCGTCCCCAAAATCGACGCCGGTCCGACGAACAAACGGAGGGCGATCCAAGGTAGGAAAAGCCTCCGCGATGTAATCTCGAAATCGATGCAGTGGAGAGTCCTCAGTTATCCTTGCTAGAGGTTCGGACACAGTCGGTATCTGGATCGCGCCTTGGAATCTCTTACGAAGCAAGGCACTATCCCGACGATTTTAGGTGCAGACGTCACCTGGATCTGCATGCTCGAGAAGTGCGGGTAATTCCAACTAACGACACCCAGTAGCACGATCAAAAGCCCTTGTAAGACAAGACCGCCGCGCTGAGCGACTTTTTTCATTCGTTTCATCGGAACCTCTCCGTAATTTAAATTTTTTATGCAATGTTCAAGAGAAGGTTAGGACCAATGAATTTATAGTACCCGTCACGCTCCGTCGCGACGTCCACCGTTCAAAAGCCGTTGGTTCCTCCGGACTGAATCGCAACGATGCGCCTGGGGCGAAGGGTGAACGAACTAGTTACCGTCAGGAACAAACAGGGCGAGAAAATCAACGGTGAAAACTGTTTTGCCAGCTCGAAATTGATCTCCTATTTGCAGTTCTTGTTCATTAACAACACGACCATTCAACCACGTACCGCCACGGCTTTCGCGATCTCTCAATACGGCCCTGTCACCAAAGTTTTCAACTTCAAAATGTATGCGGCTCATGGAACTATCATTACCAAAAATCCAGTCACCGTTTGTACGACCGCAACTAACGCAATTTCCGTTTTTAACTCAATTGTAATTACCGGATCTTTACCATGAATCGCAGTCAGTTTTACGATCATTGCCGTCAGGCCTTTTTGTTTATTAAAGTTAATAACTCGGAAGTACGTCCGCTAGCTTATCGAATAGGGTCGTCGCGATCCCGCTGATGCCCCGGTGGCCATGAAGAATACTATAAAAATAAATTTACCCGCTGAAGCCAACGCGTTCGTAAAAGGATTAGTCGCCCAAGCCAAGTACCAAAACGAGGAAGAGGCAGTTGGGGACGGTATCCGACTGCTGATCGAGCCAACTTTCTCTGCGTCTCTCTAGCACTGCGCCTCTGCGTTTAATTTTAAGCGTCTTGGCAGCCTCCTCACTGAAAATTTAGCGCAGAGACGCAAAGGCACAGAGTCGCAGAGATTGGAAGTTAAGGGAGCGTGCCAATCTGCTAGCCGTGCATGCCTGCAAGCTGCTCACATGTGGCCCGACTGGTTGCCGACTAGGAATTGTCGTGTTGCTATCGAGCGCTCAACATTGGCAAGCATTACCGACGCGCGCGATGATTGGCTCGCTGGCAAGTGATTGGACAGGCGCATCGCGATTCTGTTATCCGGCAGCGGGGGCTGGTGAACACAGTTAATAAAATAGGAATTCCGCTGCGATGTTAGCCACAAACTGCTTTGAGCACGCTCTCTGAATTTTCAGTCTCTGCGTCTCTGGGCCCTCGCGTCTCTGCGCTAAATTTCCAGTGTTGACGCCGGCAAATCTCCTAAATTAAACGCAGAGTCGAAGAGTTAAAGAGACATTCGTTACCTGGGAATTTGACACTGCCCGCTGCTAGCGGACGAAACCCGCAAAATCCTGCCAGGCCTCAGGGGTTTTCAACGAGTCGGATTTACGCTGTGCTGCCGCTCGACGCTTTTCGATCCATTGCTTATCTACCGAGCTGAAATTGCTGATGTTCGAACGAGCACTTTTGACAGGACTGTTGGGAATAGTAAATTCGAGTGAGCCGGACTTTGGATCGTCGTTGGTGAGGATTCTCCATAGCGGTAACGTTGTGACACCAATGGACTCTTTCTCCCAAAGACGCCCCTTCAGCAATGTTTTTTTATCTTCATCAGAAAGCAATTTGGTCGGCACGCGTATCTCAGCCTCCGATTTGTCTCGCAAAAGGACATCGACGCCGGTGGGTGAATCTATCGTACCGCCGAATTCTGCCCATGCCTTGTAGGTTTTGCCTGCGTGACTCCACTTCCAGATTCGCCAGTTTGGAAACGCTCGCAACAAATCCTTCGCGATGGCTTGCGATTTAATTAGTGCTTCACTCGTACCAAAAATACTTGGCGGCAAATCATTCGGCTCTAAAAGTCGGAAGCTCTCCATTTCGAGATTAATTTTTACGCTTTCGACAGTGAGCGTTGCGGTCACAAATCCGAAAGGAACTTCCGTACTGCGCAGAAATGAATAGTGCAAGTTTGGTATCTTAATTGGCGACTCGTATTTGAAGCATTTAAGATGTTTAAAATCTGTCGGGGTCCCCAGCCCGCGATTCAGGCCAGTCAATGCGCCCGCAAACTTTGCTCGCAGACCGCTAATTGCGTTGCGAGGTTTGAGGTCGGCGTTAAATAGCATGGACAACACGTCGCTTACGCCGATACGATTCAACTCAACTTTGCGTTGAAATGGCAAACGCAGATCCACAAGGGACTCTAAAGTTCCATCGACAGGAAGCTCAAAAATGACATCCATGTTTTCATAAGCAATCCAACCGCGTTTGATTACAAAGTTTCCGGCATCATCATAGACCGCCGCATCAATGAGCACTCTCGCTGCTTCACGATTGCCTGGACCATTTCCACGAAGGGTTGTGACATCTGCCTCGATCCAGCGATACACACGATTTTCAATACGCTCTTCGCCTAGCGACTTGATCGTTGCGTGAATGTCCGTATGTTCGTTGCCCAAAGAAATACTTCCTTGGTACACTTGAATCGCACGTTCCTTGGGGACGACCGCGCGATCAAACCAGCGATCGGTTGGTGGAGTTGGTTGGGTAGGTGGTGGATTTGGATGCAATATCGGCGGCGATTCCCAGTCATTACTCTGCCACATCCGTTTGCCGTTCGCTGGATTCCCTAGGTACATGCCAAAATTGAATGCCATATCGGCAATGCTTTTATTCAAGCCTGTGAGATCTGGCCGTGGTGGTTTGTTGCTGGGGGGCAGTTTAAGAACAGGTGGTTTAGGGTCGACAGGCGGCGTCGCTTCGGGAATAGTTCCTTCCGTCGTTGCAATCGGCCGACTTAGATTAAGTGCTTTTCGTTCTAACGCCTCGATCCGCCGCTTCGTTCGTTCAACATCCGGCTCTCCCTCGCCAAAGTTCATTATTACGCAGTTTGCGCGCAGCTCTTTCGCTTTCACCTCGAGTTTCAAAAAACCAAATGGGTTGGATGGACCGTTTCTTCTACGTGCCATCATCCAACCATTTATGTTTTTATCCTCATTCCTTTTGCGAGAACTAATTACCAAGCTGGGGACTGAAGTGCTCGCATCAAAGATAGGCTCGATCCATGAATTTTTCTCGCCAAAATCCGGCAACCCAGCCCTCGCGGCATTGATGGGTTTACTCGCAGCAGGCACATCTTGACCGAAAAATAGAGAGAGTACATCTTGCACACTTAAGCGTCGCTTTGGCAAGAGAATTGAATGGTTCTCTGCCAGTAAGTCATACTCCAGACTAAAGTCCACGACTATGTTTTGATCGCTGCCACTAGACTTCATGAAATCTGCAATTTTCGGACTCTTTGCTACGATCCACCCTTTATAGACGGCGAGAACCTTTCCATTTGCCCATTCTTTTGCATCCACGTTCAAGACCGCTGACTCACGGTAGTCATCTTCACCGTCAAGGCTATATACGTCGACTTGCAACCATTTCGTAACGGGGGAGTCTGGGTTGGCCTCTATGGCCAACACCTCCAAATAGATTTTAAATGTAAATTTAGTTTTTTCGTCCCATCCGAAACGCCATAACGAGCCCTGGTAGGTCGCGCTGCCTCTGTCAGGTATGTCAGGATACTGAAATTGTTTGGCGAACCTCGGCTGCAAAATAAGCTTGTTGTTTGGGCCATCAAAGACTTCAAAATCATTTCCCTCATGGATGAACTCGTCAGGTCCGTTATACTCTGGGCGGTATTTTCCAGGGGTTAAATACAACTTAGCATTCTCTATCACGGCATGACGTTTGCCGGTGTCGACATTTTTAAGGACTACGCTTCCCGTGGTTAATAATGCAGAAGCCACTTCTTGATCAGCGACAACCTCGACCCGAAAAGTTCGCTCCGGATAACTAAAGTAACCCACTAAAGCGGCAATTACGCCCACAGTGGCTAAGCCCCCAATCCACCTACCATGACTACGCATGGCACTTAGTTTACGATCCGCGAGTTTTGCACTTTTTGCGTCCGTGTCAACTTTGGTAAGTTCAAGCTTTGATTGGGGGAGTGTTCTATTATCCCATCGATAATATTCGGCCACCAAGTTGACTAAATTCTTCGCCGTAGAGATTCCACTCAGTCGAGACTCCACTTCTGCCATCGAGCGAGGCCGTTCGGATGGATTCAAGGAAATCATGTCGCGCACCAGAGCATTCAACTCATTATCGACATCAGGGCGAAGCGTTCGAATGTCCGAGACGACCGGAGGTATGTCGGATGGTCTATGCCCCGTCAGTAGTTCGTAAAGAGTGATGCCAAGGCTGAAAATGTCGGACTGCGGTGTCACAAGTTGCCGACCGGTCCGTTGCTCAGGCGACATATAAGCCAATGTGCCTAGGACTTGGTCCGCTCGTGAAACCACGTCGTCTTTTTCCATCTCAAGAATCTGAGCCAAACCCAAGTCTAACAATTGAACGTCACCCTTGACCGTTATCATGAGGTTCGAAGGTTTGATGTCTCGATGAATCACTTTTTGATCGTGCGCGTACTGCAATGCGGACGCAGCCAGTTGGACAATGCTACAGGCCTCAGGAACGGGCAGTGGCCCAAGGCGTTTCACCAGTTGACTGAGATTAACGCCGCTGACAAGTTCCATTACGAAATAGGGAACGCCGTTTTGTTCTCCGCCTTCGAAAACTTGAACGATTTGGTCGTGCTTAAGCCGAGCGAGCAACTCCATTTCGCGCGCGAATCGAGAAACTGCTTCAGGCGTTCCCATTCGCTCCGACTTTAGGATTTTCATTGCGACGTACCGCTTCAGCCGGTGGTCGTAGACACGATAAACGCTACCCATTCCACCTTGGCCAATGCGTTCCAGGATGCGATAGTCCCTAATCATATTGTTTTCGTCTACGAACGCGGCATTTTCGCTCACAGAACTTTCCTTTTGTTCTCGAGGAACATAACTACTGACGGGCGCCCGCGAATTCCCGCCTACGATCCCTGCCATCTGTGCTGCTTTGGCCGTCGACGTAACCAACCGTGCTATCGAGTCGGATTCTTCGGATAGTGTCTCTAAGTTCACTTGGCATTGCACGCAACTGGCCAAATGCAATTCGAAAATCTCGGTCTCGAGATCTGTTGATTTCCCACTGAGATAGCTTCGCAACGTCTCGGGCTGTGGACATGGAACATTCATAGTTTATCTCTCTTGTTTTGATCACCTGACAAGGACCCTAGTGCTTTGTCCACATTAGATTTTGGCGTAGCGCAAGCAGTCAAAGGCTTGTTGATTTTATAGTAACCCGATGCGTTATCAGCATACGAGCGAGGGATTATGCGCCCCTCGCTGACGCTTCGGGTTACTACCCGTACCGAATTTCTTGTGGCAGTGAAAAAATCAACATGCCCTTGACTGCTTGCGCTACACCAATAATCCCGGTCGCCACTTTCAAGCCAACCCAAAAATTAAAGTTGGACAAACCACTACGTCTCTGTTTTCAATATTTTACGAAGTTCTTTCATAGCGCGATAACGAAGTCCGGCAACTGCGTAGGTGGATTTATCGAGCAATTCGGCTATTTCTTGCATCGACTTTTCTTCCCAGTAGCGAAGGACCACCACCTGCCTTTGATCCTCTGGCAAACTTTCGATGGCGGCAGCCACAATGCGTAGTCTATCCTTACGAACGAGCGCTTGGCTTGGGCTGGGTTCCTTGTCTGTAAGAAAACACTCAATGCGCATTGAGGAAGCGTCTAAATCCGCCGCAATGGATTGCTCCCGATTGATATCCCGCTGCTTGGTATGCAATTCTCTTGTCGCATGTGAGATAACATGTACCAAAATTTGCCGTAACCAAGCCAGTATTTCTGCTTCCTGCTTACCCTGGCATTGTGCGCGCGCAGAGTACGCGTTTAGAAGCGTTTGCTGCACGATATCCGAACGATCAACTTTTCCGTTGTAGCGATTCGACAAGTGGTGCCTAGCTAGAAACGCGAGGTACCCACGGTACTCGAAAAACTCTTTCGGTTGGTATTCGTCGAATGTCATTGTGCCTTGTGTCTCACCGGGAGCTCATCAATTGTATTTGCCGTAATATGCCGTCCGCGCCAGCCGCCAACACGGAACTTCCATTTGGCGCAACGCTGATACCGCGAACATCAACCCCGACAAAACTGCTTGCCAGCTCCTTTTCAGAATTGGTATTCCACAGTCGAACTGACCCATCCAAGCTACATGACACAAATAGTTCGCGGTTGGAAACTATTCGCACTTCGTGGACGGCAGCGGTATGACCGCGGAAGATCTTCATTGTCGACGCTGAGTTAACATCCCACAATCGCAACGTCATGTCGTGGCTCGCCGACAATACTCGATCACCGATTACCGCGACGCTATGTACCCTTTTTGTATGGCCTTCGAATGTTCTCAAAATCCGTCCGGACATCATTTCGCATTGTAGTAGTTTCCCGGAGTCCGTGCCAAAAACAAAGGACTTTTTATCCTGAAGCAATGCGACATCCAAAGATGGTACTCCATATACAAATTCACCTTGAACTTTCATGCTTGGGAATTGCCACACGCGAACTTTTCCATCCCAGTTCGTTGCAATCACGAAATCGCCTTCTTTAGAAAAGCGAACACAAGAAAAAATCCCCTGCGCAGTGAATTTCCATGTCTCTCGACCAGTCGCGACGTCCCAGGCTCGAAGTGTTTTGTCCTCACTACCCGTAATCAATGTCTTACTGTCTGGAGATATGGCAAGCGTCCAGATCGTATTCTGGTGGCCTTTGAAGACTTGACTTTCCAATTGAGTTCCTAAGTTCCAAAGTTGTGCCATTCGATCAAATCCGATGACCACGGCTTGTTCTCCTCCCATTGCATGGACGACGTTCGTGATGGGACCGGCATGGTGCGAGACGATCGTCGGAGGGCCAAATCGAGTCGGACTTGCAGCTTTAGCCATCGATGATGTTGCTGACCTCGGCTCCTTTCGGAGGTTCGCCGCGCCGATCGTTTTAGACTCTGCACCTTTTTTCGAGGCAACATCCAGTACGATTTCTGAGCTCAAACTCGATGCGTTCAAATTGAAATCGATTTCCACATTCTTTAGCCAGTATAGGAACGGAAAGCGATAATTCGGTGGTACGTCGTTCACATTTTGCAGACTCGGCTCATTCCATGCCGTACTAGTCCAGTTCGAAGTGGATTGATGCTTGCTCGCCAGAATGAATTCGCCCCCGAGCGGACATTTTAACTTGCCGTGTATCGCCTTCTCAAGCGAATTGCGAAAGTCTTCAGGCGTTACTCGCAATCCATTCGTCCAACGCGTTAACCAAACCGCATTGGCCGCCGATTGTTGCCTGGCAGCACAAAACGAATACGCATGTAGGTAAGGAGCTATTGCTGCTTGCTCTATCCCGCCCGCATGGAGATGTAACTGGGTTGGCTTGGTTCGTTGCTTATGCAAGAGTCGCTGTCGGCTGTCACGTCGAAGCTCGGAATTGGTACTGTAAATCGACCAGTCGCTATCTTCGGAAATCGCGCTCAATTTTGACAGTCCTTGTATTCCACTAATGGTGACATCAAGTATCGCAGCAAATGCATCACCAGCATTCGTGAAGCCGCGCAGTAGAAGTAAAGGATCTATCCCCGTGGGTTGCACGGCGTGCGGGGAGGTAGGGGGTTGAAGGGGAAAATTGGAATCCCTCGTTTGAAGGCTTTTTACTAAACCGGCCAATAGCTGCAGGCCGTCTCGACCAGCCGGAGTTACCGCTGCAAAAGATTGCTGTTGCACGATGTTCTCCGTTGCGTACTCGCCACCCCGTTGCAATTCACCGCGTATCACCTGAAACGGGATCACTGCGTCACACAGGCCGATGTGGGCCAAGTACTGTTGAGAACTGCCTCGCAAATGCGCGGAGACACCCATAAGTTCACTGCCTTCGACCTCAGCGTGGGTCTGTGTAGGTTCGGCCAAGTAGTTTGCTAGGAAGCCATACTCCTTGCGGGCGTAGGGAGTCACGTGAATGTCAAGGTGAATTCGGTCGATTCCACCAGCGAGCGGCTCATACTGCACGGTAGCAAGAACAGGGTCCATGACAGGCCATTCTTGCCGATATCGCTGCGAGAAGTTTTGGTAGGCTGCGAGCTCAAACTCGTTGACCTTGTCGGTTTTTATGTCAGCAACCGGCACAAAGGTTCCGACATGTCCCCGCAGTGAATCCATCGCTTCGCCCGCAACCAACTCGACACGGCTTCCATCAGGATGGTTTCCAAATTCCGTCGGTAAGAAACTACCTTTCACGAGAGCTTCTCGCGAATCGGCTCTATGTCCCATAGCCTTCGCCACTATCGCCGCCACTTCGAGCTTGCCACAATCTTTGACCGAGTTGCGACGTCGGCTTAACTCCGTTCGAAAAGCTGGGCTGGTGATGCGACGGAAGAATGGGTCCGAAAGATAAAACGTAATCTCCGCTTGCGCCGACTTGGGATTGGCCGCAATGGCATACCGATATTCATTGAGATTTGCCAAAGACTGATTCGAAGTCACGAGCCTCAAGACAGAATTCACTATTTCGCGTGAGTTGGTCACCAGCAAATAGCGCCCAGAACGTACAAAAAACGAGCGAACACGTTGATCATTGGTCCCCATAAAGGAAACAAATTGTCCTTGAATGGTCTCTGACCGGAGAACCGCTGTGGAATTCTTGCTAGCCGTCATGCATTGCTTTTGCAAAGCCTTTTCCGCCTCTTGCTCTTGTCCAACTTTGGCTTCCAGCAGAACGCCTATTCCGGCCCCCTCTTCGAAAAATACATCGGTTCCGATAATGGCCATGTCGCTGATTAGTTTGTCCAGTCCAGACTCAATGGATTGACGTGAACTGATACCTAACTGCAACTCCATGCGACCTCGTACATCGGAATCCATGCTAGGACTGGTCACAATCTCATCAAGGGAGCCTCCCCAATTGATGAGCAATTGTCGCAACCAGGTAAAGTTTTGAATGGATTTGCATCGCACATAAAAACAGTCGCTGGGGACCATCGTTGCGATCGATTCGATTTTCGCAGATGTTCCCAATCCGGTATCAGAAATTCGGACGCTTTGGACATTGATCGGACTGGGTAAGGGAAACTTTGCAGGTGATTGGCCAACCACCTCGTTCGTATCATCAAGCATCATTGCCAAGCGAATGGATTCGAACCCAATCAGCATTCCCAGCGTGCGTTCAAACTCTTTCTCCAATTGGCTCGCCCCTTCGCCGCGCGAAGCTAGTTGTCTCGCGAATGGCAATTTTAGATGGTGTCCAAGCACGGCCAAAAAGTCGTCAGAGGGCGGCGAAAGAGTTGACGTTATGCCACTATGTGCTTGTTCGCGAAGCGCTTGCCACCATTGATTTTGCAGCGCAGTATGCTCCGCAGAATCACCTTTTTCGGGCTTCACCTTAACCTCGAAACGGACATTGTCGGCAATCGTTAACTCTATGCGGGCGGGGAACGCCCCCGAATATAAGAAATATATTAGCACCGAGACGTTGGTTTCGTCATCTTTCACCGCAGGTAACCAAATCGAACTCTCAGAGCTCTTCACTTCAATTGCTTGATCAGAATACCAACCCGCCTCTAACATTCGCTCTCGCAACAATTCGACGACCCCTACACCGTAGGGAGTTCCATGAATGGCTAGCGCGCGAACAACAGAGAGTTGCTCGGACGAAACCAACTGACTTGTGTGCAAGCCCATCCCAATCAAACTCAGCCAAAAGCAGAGTAAGATTTGGATGGGCTTGCAACTTAGGCTTCGACATCCATCGATACGGGTTCTGCAAATTGTTGTTAGCATAATGTTGTACCGATCAGGTCGAAAGGAATAATAGACGTATCAGCAACACACAACGTTTTTCGGACACCCTATCTGCGCCAACAGTGGAGCTTGATATCTATGACAGCGTATAAAGCGATGATATTGTGCCCCTGCGCCGTGGGATGGATACTGTCCCAGAAGAGATACCGACTGGGATCGACGTTGGGAGCAAGTGCATAACCCAAACCTGAAACTGGGTCAAAGAGCGTCGCGGAGTCAACGACATTTCGAAGTCCGAAAAGTCTAGGAGTGCGAGTTATGGCTTGGAAAAGTTGGCTGATCTTGACGTCAGCAATCCGAATGGGCCGAAGCTCGCGACGCAGACTTTGCAGTTGAGCGGAGAGAAGCGAATTGAAAGCGGTCGTCGCAGTGTTCAAAGCGGACGAAGCGGCAGGGACAGTATTGAAAAAAGGCGTTTGCCCAAGCAGCGGCAGATCGAGAACGACAATGTTCCTCGCGCCTGCGGCATAGAGGTCTCGGATGGCTCCCGATATCGCTTGAACAGCTTCCGGTATGAAGTTGGCTTCACCAAATGCCGAGCCAAAGAAAATATCGTTGGCGCCAGCCCATAGGACAAAAACGTCATTCCGATCCGCTACGCCACCATTCTCAAGAAGATAGGTGTCAACTTGGGAAACCAAATCCGGAGTTCCATAAGGGGACTCGCCAACCGCTCTGGCCCCATTGAAAGCGTAATTGGTTCCGCCGATCAAACTTGGCAGTGGGGTAGGTTCATCCATCGCAGCGGCCAATCGTTCAGTCCAATTCGGACCGTTTGAGAATCGACCGTTGTAGTAGAGTGGAGCAGGTGGAAGGGCTCCTCCTGTAGCAAGGTAAAAGTTCCCTGAATCCGATAAGCTATCCCCGAAAATAACCAGCTCAGCTTTGCAGCAAGTCCACAGCTGAGCTCCTAGTAAAAAGAGAGCAAAACAAGAAATTCGAATCTGCTTAACCATCATACTGCGTTCCTTTCAAAGTTTTTCTATCAAGAAATCGAGACTGTCTACTTCGTAAGAGCCCGATCAGACGACAATCGAGCGCTTAAAATTTAAAATTTTGTTTGTTTGTTCAGCAGTGAAGTAAGCTGCAAGCCGTAACGACTTGCGCTACGTGGTTGTGTAGGAGTGAATGGCAAGATTCGATTGCTTTTCCATGGTTGCATGGACCTATCGATACAACCGTAATCCAAAGGACGATACCCTCAAAACATCCGGGAAAAGAAGACGTTTTATTGGATCATCCGGGAATTGCGTACGCAGTATTAAATTGGTTGGCCTGAGTGGGTCGCTCTTGCCGAGTGCGACCAGCTTTCCGACGCGAATGGTCTTGCGGGAACTCTGGCTTATATGGCTCCCGAACTGATCGAAGCAATCCGCCACCATCGAACGCGCGACGATTTTGCCGCCGTTCGCACCGTAGAGACTGATATCTTCTCGATCGCAGCTACCCTTGCTTCGGTTCTTCCGGCCCGATCAACGGCAACATTCATAACTTCAACGGCTCATGGGAATTTCATCTGCGTCGGGGACCCGCTCAGAGATACCTGTACATCGAATCTGCGTCAGTGTGCTACACCGACGCGATGATTTCGGACTTCGAGTAGATGCGAATGTCGCATTGCGAAATCTTTCATTGCGACTCGATTTAGCCATACCCTTCGCGTCGGCGGAGCGCGAAAGAGTGTTCGGTTCAAGAAAGATTTGGACGATCTCGAAAGATGCGTAAGTGTTTATTTAAGTTAACAGCAAATCCGTTCAAGGTTCTTGTAAATCGCGACTCGTTTTTGGATTTGATTGTTCAATAGTACTTCGTGCCAGATAGCAGAGCCGCGCTGGTTAGAGTTTGCGCACTTCAATAAGTTTGACAGCAACTCTTTATCGCTGCTAAAATTCACGAACTTCCAAAACTGTCAGCCATCGCGCCGTGGGTTTCGGGGGGCGTATCACGAAATTCGATTCCACTACTCCATAGAAGAGGAACTCTCTATGAAATTTCGTTCCGAGACGTTGAGCTCATGTTGACTCGACTAGCAAGTCTCATTTTTTGCCTGGTCTGCTTCAAAATAGGATTGTCACAGGATTATTCGCAAAGGGGTGGAACCTCGCTGCGAAACAATGTTGGATCCTCTGCGAAGACTCCGATGAGCTGGGATGTGGGTGACGGTCGAAAGAATATCAAATGGTCAGCACAACTTGGCAGCGAGACCTATGGCTCACCGGTTGTGGGTGATGGGCGCGTCTTTGTGGGCACCAACAATGCAGCGGGGCATGTTAAACGATTTCCCCCGAACATCGACCTAGGTTGTTTGCTCTGTTTTCGGGAAAGCGATGGGAAGTTTCTCTGGCAGTATTCCGCTGAAAAATTGCGGACGGGACGAGTCCATGACTGGCCTAACCAAGGCATCGCCAGCACTCCAGTCATCGAAGGCCAGCGAATTTGGTTTGTTGACAACCGTGGCCAAGTTGTTTGTGCGGACACGCAGGGCTTCGAAGATGACGACGACGATGGGGACGTCAAAGTACAAGGGGCTACCGCACCGCAAGATGAGGCGGATGTGATATGGAGCTTTGACATGATGCGTGAGCTCGGCGTTTCGCAGCATAACTTGGCCAACTGCTCGCCAACGATTTGGGGTGAACTGCTGTTTGTTTGCACTTCTAATGGAGTCGACGAAGGCCACGTAAATATACCGGCACCCGATGCGCCTAGTTTTTTGGCCCTAAACAAACACACTGGCCGTCTTGTTTGGAAAGATGATTCTCCGGGCAGAAATATATTGCACGGCCAATGGTCCAGTCCTGCTGCCGGAGTACTGGGTGGAGTAGCTCAAGTGATTTTTGCTGGCGGGGATGGCTGGGTTTATAGCTTTGTCGCTGACCGTTGGGAAAATGAAAAGCCAATTCTGCTGTGGAAATTCGATGCGAACCCCAAAACTTCGCAGTACGAGCTCGGTGGTCGGAGTACAAGAAACAGTATTCTTACCATCCCGGTGATTTACAAAGGCCTCGTCTACGTTAATGTTGGCGAGGACCCAGAGCACGGTGAAGGGCTAGGGCACCTGTGGTGTATCGACCCCACCAAACGCGGTGATGTGAGCTCAGAACTGGTTGTGGATGATTCCGGCGCTGCACAGCCCCACTATCGCACATGCGCCTGCAGCCCTTCGATTTTGCTAACAACCGGCAAGCTCCAGGAAACACAGTGGGGTGACATGCCAAATTTGGTGCCCAAAACATTAGTTGAATTCGGCTTTAAACTCCCCCATCATTTCCAGATTGAATCGGAGGGGCCCTCAACCAAGTACATCAATGCCAAGATTGATGGCCGGTCTAAAAGATTTCGGTTGCGTTCAAACACTGTCACTTTTCCAAATGAAGGAAAGAATCGCTATTCCTTATCCATCATGCTTGAGACGAACTGGCGAGTGATCCCCAATCCGAATTCGGCAGCCGTTTGGCACTATGAGGGAGTCGACCGAGATGGAAACGGTAGCATCGATTTTGAAGAACAGTTTCACCGGGGAATTAGCAGCGTCGTCATCAAAAACGATTTGCTGTTTGTACCGGACTTTTCTGGGGTATTGCATTGCCTCAATGCCATGACAGGTAGAGCTCATTGGTCTTATGACATGTTCGCCTCGACCTGGAGTTCGCCTTTGATTGTGAATGACAAGGTGTATGTCGCTGATGAAGACGGCGACATCGCTATTCTGCAACTTTCCGCCGACTGGAAAAAATCGGCTAAAAGCTCAGAGCCCGCACTGGCAACTGGGAACAAATTCTCGCCGCTGACGTTTAGCCTGCGTGACGAAATCGCAATGTCAGCACCGATTTTCTCAAACCCCTCCATCGCGAACAACGTGCTCTACATAGCAACCAGAAACCAGCTATTCGCGATTGAGGAAGGCCTGTCGGATCACAGGTTGCATTCGCGGTGAACATCATCATTTGTTTGCATTCGAAAATGCTGAGCTAAACAATTTCACTACCCTGCGCTCCGGTCTTGAGCCATGAGCTGATCGACCAAGCGGTCATGACGTAACGTCAGTGCGACAATACGGCTTGTGTCGCTAGGTCGCATTGCCGCACCGTCAAGAAATATTTTTGGCAGGTGAGGTTCGAAGATCATGTGAATACCGCTCTTGCGAAGAAACTCGGCGGCAAGTTTTGGACCGTCGTTCAAGAAGCTTAGTTTTACGACCTGCTCCAATAATTCTTCAGTCCCCGTTCCCGGCTGGTACACGGGAATTTTTTCTTGGCTTGCAACGCTCATTACGCGTACTTGCCAAGCGGTCAACGCTGCGTCATCCATCTGGCTTCCGCATCGCACATTCTGCCGGTTCAACACAAGATGCTTCGACGGATTTCCGACCGGTGCAACGAATTGGGCTAGGACATCTTCGATCTGGTCTTTTGCCTCTTGCAGCGAACCAGCGATCCCCTTTAGTCAACCGCGATTATGCATCTCGGCGATCGGAAACTTTTTTCCTAGTGTAAAAAAATCTCCATCTTCAAGCGTCGCACCTCGTTACTGCAGCAGGACCGCGGCTGGAATTCCAAAATCGTTAACTAGCTTGCGAATCATCGTCAGCGAAAGTTCGCGTTTGCCGTTCAGGACTTCCGATACCTTGCCTTTGCTGCCAAATATCAGGATCAAATCCTTTTGCTTTAGTTTCCCTTGCTCCATGCGAAAGCGAATTGCCTCGATCGGGTCTGGCAAATCGATGGGGTTCGTGTTTCGCTGGCCAAGCAGATTGCAACGACTCTCCTGGCAACCCATTCCGTCGGCCTTTGGCACAACGACGTTAAGCCGAAGAACATTCTAGTACGCGAGAATCATGGAAAACCACCGACCATGGTACTAGCGGATTTCGGAATCGGACGACTGGTTGACCAAACTCAGGCAAAGCAAGCCAACATTACCATCGAGGGTTACACAGCCATGACGGAAGAGGGCGTACACTCCTTTTCCGGAACATCGATGTACCACCCGCCGGGCGGCGAGAATTCGCAGCCTACTGATGCCTACGCACTTGGTGTTGTCCTTTATCAACTAGCTAGTTATTGGCGACTTCTCAGTGCCCGTGGGTGAAGGTTGGGAGTCACGACTGAAAGACGCCATCGCCGCATACGCAGAGCTGGATCGCAAGCAGCGAGAGGCTTGGACCGACCTGCTGACTCAGTTCATTCGCGGACTGGTGACCATCAACGTTGAGAACCGCATCCGTTTGGAAGATATCGCATCGCAGTTGGACAAAGTCGACACGCTAGTGAAGGCCGCCATTTGGCAGCGGCGCTTGAGAAGCATCAAGCAACGCTTGCTCACCGCGACATTCGTCGCCATTATCTCGATCATTGCAGGTTGGGGACGGTACGATCGGTATCAAAGCAAGTTAGAGACCCAGCGTCAGCAGTTGGCGATGGCTCGCGAGCAAGAAATTTTGGTCGGCTGGGAAGCATCCAAACAAAAGTATCGCTTTGCCGAAGCCGTCGAAGCCCAAGACCGCGAATTGGACGATGAGCTTGCGCCGCTCGACTATTCCGGTTTCACCTTACTCAAGACCAGCAGCTTCTTTGATTTATCACATTGGAAACCGATCCTCGGCGGCGCGACTCCGCAGGACGCTGGACCAGTCGAACGCTCGGACAACGTTCGAGTCATACATTTGATTCGAAAGCGCAACTTCTCCGGCGACAATTCCAAGATTCGTGTGAAGTACTTTACGTCTGGGTATGATGTTCACTCAAGATGCCAAAATCGCCCATACACTTTGCGAGCTCGAAAGGACCGCGACTTCTTGGGCGGCAAAACACAAACCACCGCAGCTCGCGAGATTGAAGTGGACTTAAGTGACGCACCGTTCGGCGAACCGATTGCAATCGCTATCGAAGCCACGATCTGGAACGGCTTTCAGTTCAATGTTGATCGAAAGCAATGGGCAGCGTTACTTTCGCTGGACGATTTAGGCGATGCCGAACTCGGAATTCGATTCCCCGAGAACTTGCGACCCAAGAAGCAGCCTCGCCTATGGGTCTTTCCCCGTGGCAGTGCTGAAGTCGAAGCACCATCCGAGCTTCAGAATTTTACCGTCCAATCCAATTCCAACGGCTGGGTCTGGCGGCCCCACGATGTGAAACGCAACTTCGTCTATCAAGTTGAATTCGATTGGGATTGTGTAAGTGACAGCTTGTTTGATCAAACTGACTAAAATTGAAAGTCGGCCACGGATTGGCGGAGAAGAATTGGCAGCTCAGCGAAACTCAAAGACCGATCGACCGCGATTCACATAAACTGAGTAGGAACTCCGCTGGTTATGAAATCCCTATCGTCAAGCATTTGCTAGGACCAACCGTCAATTGCCTACGTCCAAAATTTCCAGAAAACCCATCATCTTCTTATCGATGGAAACCTCAGAATTTGGTTGGTTACGCATCGAGCTTAACTCCATTCTTTCACCTGCACTCGAAGTACGGACACAGGAGTACGAAGCACAATCACCGCTCAACATACTTTCTGTTCTTGAACAGCGAATTTCTGGTCCATCGATCGGCAAGTGCGATCTGCTGGTACACGTGATTGGCAAAGAACTGGGCAGTAAACCGGCAGACTGCGAGTGGCAACATTATCGGTCCCCAAAATCACTCTCGGACCAACCGATCCCATTGGTCGGCATAACGGATTACCAGAGCCTTACGTACACTCAATTTGAATCGTGTTTGGCAATCAAACTGAAGATCGATCAGTTGTTGTATCAATGCGAGTCGATCCGCTCCGACAGTGAACAGGACCAGCACCTTGAGTACTTACATCGATGCCAAGGTCAAAAAGCGGCGATCTATACGACGAACGATGAACTGAAGAACAGTATACTTCGCGACATCTTGCACTTTGCACTCTACCGATTTGGCCGGCAAAGTGATTCTACTTCACACATTTTCAATGCGCCCGCGTTGGAGTTTGTCCGTACCGAGAGCGAACGCACCAAACTCAGTATTGCAAGTTTCTCAACCCAGCTAACAGCTTGGCCGAAGGAAATCCAGTCTGTGGGTTGGTTAGATCGTTCAGAGTTTCGCTCCATCCAAAGTCGCATTGAAGAATCGGATTACTCGTCGACGCTCGTTATAGGGGCGCCCGGTTCCGGAAAGTCAGCGTTGCTAAGCAAGGTTGCGGAGTGGGGGCTAGAGAAGCAGTTCGCTGTACTTGGGATCAAATCAGATATGCTACCTAAAGAGGTCGCGTCGATCGACGATTTGAGTCGGCTAATCCTTGGCGACCATCTTGGCTTAGTCGACAAGCTCCGCGAACTTTCAGTATCTGCGCCGGTGCTCGTTATTATTGATCAGTTGGACGCACTGGGCAGCCTATCGGACTTGGAAACGGGTCGACTAAATGCAATCCTCGACTTAATTCAAAAGCTGGTCGGCAGCAAATCGGTGCATCTCGTTTCTTCAGTGCGGTCTTTCGAACTGAAGGCTGACCAGCGACTGCTATCCCTATCTGAACATGCGGTCATTATCGAATTGGCAAGCCTTGACGAAACGCAAGTACGCGGTGCGTTGGTAGCAAATTCGATCGATTCGACGAAGTGGCCACAAGCATATATCGAGTTTCTTCGAACGCCGTACCATTTGAACTTGTTCCTTCGGACGTTTGATGTGCCGAACACGAGGGCCGATGGAATTCCAGAAGCCTTACTATTCTCCTCTATTCAAGCGATTCATGACAAACGCTGGGAGCAGCTGCTGAGCAGTCGTTCGGGAACGAGCTCAAAGGTAATCGCCGAAGCTCTATTTGCGCTTGCTGACAAGATTTCATCTACAGAAGTACTGTGGCATCCACGCGCTGAGTTTGGTTCGCTTCCCGACGCCCAATTAGGCGAGTTGGAATCGCTGGGATGGTTGACTCGGACCGGTGATTTGCTTGGGTTTGCCCATCAAACACAGTACGAGTTTGTCTTAGCCAAGCGATTCAGTGAGGTGCCGGATGCGTTCTTTGCTTATGTGTGGGCGCGGCGTGATCGTTTAACAGTGCGGCCGGTTGTGTGGCATGTGCTGAACTACATGCGGGATCGAGCCTACACTCGATACGTTCAAGTTATGGGGCGACTTCTGTCACAGATCGAACGTCGGCACTTACAAAGGCTTCTGCTTGAGTTCCTTGCGGAGGTTCCCAATCCGACTCCGCCCGAAGTAAACTGGCTGCGCGGCTATCTAGAAGCGGAAAGCCACTATGCGACTATATGTTGGCTGCTGCGAGCAAAGCGGCCGTGGTTCGACGCCCTACCAGACAACTGCATAATCAAGTTAATGAACTGGGAGCTGCACAGCGGCTGGCCAGTTACTCGCCTGCTCGAAACGACTATACGATACGCATTCGATAGAACCAAATTGTTGATTCGCTCAACTTGGGTGTTCAGGAGTGCTTATGCCAACAATATTGCACACATCCTACTTGAAGCTGAGAAGTTTGACGATGAAACTGTCGCGTGGGCGCATGCGGTGTGTGTCGAAAAGACAGTAGGTACTTGGGCGTCACAACGTTTGATTGATCTTTTGAGTGAAATTAAGCCGAATGCCGCTCCAAGAATCCTTACGGCCAAACTGAATGGTTGGCTGAAAGCCGCTTTAGAGAATAAACCGGATCCGGAGCCGAAGTTAGAAGATTCTAAAAATGTCGAAGACTTTGCAGTCCGGAGACTCTTGCATTCTAGAGACAACGACGAGCAACTCCAGTCACTGCTAAATAGCGATGCGTTGTTCAAGGTCAAGGAACTCGCAAGTAAAGTTCCCGGCGAGTTCATTCGTTGTATCTGGCCTTGGTTCAAGCAAGTGGCGACGAACTGCTCAGCAAATAACTTCCGATGCTTTAATGAGTTTCGCTTGGAGCACTCCATGCGATATTGGTTCGGCTCCCTCCGAAGCCGCGAGTACGCAATTCTCACAGCCTTGGAGCAAGCGATAAAGTGTTACGCAATACAACACCCGCATGAGCTTGTTCAGTTGGTTCTCGAAGAACAGCAACTCGATTCAATGGCATGCCAAAGACTTCTCGCGAGTGGATTGACTGAAATCGCACAGGTTGTTCCCGAATTTGTTCTGAATTACTTTTTGACTGATACAAGAAAGCTACTGATTGGTGAAGAGAACAGTGCTTTTGTTTCGGTACGGTTGTTTCAGGCTGCTGTGGCGTATTGGACACCGGAGCAGCAAGAGCAGTTTCAGAATTACGTGCTCGGCGCGAAACTGTTAGCGGAATGCGATGAAGATGAATACCGGCAAAACAACGTCGATCGCCTTCGTGGAAGGTATCTAATCTGCCTTCCACTTGTACGACGGTCACACCAGGCGCAAGAGCTCATCGCAAAAGTACTTGAACGTTCACCAAACGCATACACGCCAAGCGAACCTCGCGGCGGACATGAAATGACGCGCATCGTCTCACCAGTGGAATCCAAGGAGATGGAGACGATGTCGACAGAGCAACTTCTGCAAGCGATTTGTGATTTGCCTGACAAAACGGGACGCGATCATCCAACTGACTGGCGGTTTGGTGGCAGCGAAATGCTCGCCGAAGAGTTCGCGACGTTTGCAGAATCAAACCCATCGAAGGCGATTGAGGTAATCAAAGAGCTCAAACCTGGCGAGAACGAACATGCTGCGGGCGCCGGATTACATGGGCTAAGGAAATCAAAGGACTTTGCTGCTGAAATCATTGCACTAATCCTTAGTCTGGTGACCAAGGGCTTTGCGAGTCCTCGATTCAAAGATGATGTTGGCCAAACAGCATACCAACTCGCGCTAGATTGCCAGGGGCTACCCGAGGATCTCTGCCAAGTGATGGAGGATTGGCTCTTGTTGGCGAATCCCAGTACGGAATCACTCGACGCCGCTGACCATGAAGTTGAGCAATCCCAGGCCGATGATCAACCACGGGCAGTACTTTGGCAACTTGGCGGGTTCTACTCGCTACCAAACGAATATTACTGGCTCGGTGAGGCGATTAAGCTTGGGCATTGCCTCGCATCCCCGCCTCGTGAGGAACGTTGGTACGCTTTCTTTGAACGTCAGGTTTCTATTGAGTTTCCATTGGAAGTCTGGGAAGCCTGGCTTTGGCAACTTTGTCAATACGTTCCCAATCGGGACCGAGTGGCACCGCATATTGCCGAGTTCCTGCAAAGGCGAAGTGACGCGCGATCCACTCTGGCGGGAAATTGGGCCTTTGCTTGCTTTTTCCTTTCGATGGACAGTACGACTCGAGCAGATCTTCTTGACAAGCTTGCTTCTTCGCCAAAAAGCAAAGACCAGCAAGTTGCAGGTGAAATCGCAACTTATGTCGGCTACCCAAGCGGTGATTTAAAATCGAAGCACATTGTTGACAGCGCATTTGCGGATCCAACTTCGAACACCTGTGTCCTAACAGGCATTGCATTCGGGGCAGCGGAGTTATGGACAGATCAAATCGAACACCGCGAATTGAGCCTCAGCTTGTTGAATAGATTGTTCGCAGCGGGCTGCCCGTCGACCTCCACCGCCTTGATGTCGATCTTCAACCACGACAACTGCCTTGACGAAAGCCCATTCTCTCGGCAACTGTTAGAATTTGCGATGACTCACTTGCAGTTCGAACGAATCCGGGAAGTATGGCCACTGATTCGACACCTTACAACATTCATGGACCGCGAACCACGTTTGACGCTTAGCGTTTGTCAACGCATCGTAGAACGCATCAAGAGCCTAGGCGCCAACGAGACGTCAGCGCGTCTATCGCTCTCTGAAGAACCACTTGTCTCAATTGCCCTCACGATTCACCGTAGCCCCGACCCACAACTTGCCGCAGAAGCGCTAACGCTCTTCGAAGATCTGCTGGACTTACAGGCACACGGTGCTTTCAGCAAGCTTCGCGAACTAGATGGAAGGTTTACGAAGTAGCCAAGACATCTCTCTCTCTCTTATCGAAATTGCAACCTGTCTACCGTCATCAGTTACAAAGCCGGTGTCACGCAGTGACGACCGGCAACGGCTCGGGCGTATGTTTTGTGGGGATCGCGTTTCGCAAAGATCCGGTAAGGTGACGAACGATCAGCCTGCTGCGCCGCACAACTTTTCTTCGACACGGGCGACGGTGTAGTTTTCCAAGGCGAGTATCGTCCTTGGTATTCACCCGAAAGCAAGCAGTATACTTGAATAAACTTGGACTGCACGATTAAAACCGAAATGCTCACTCAGCGTTATAGACTCCGTCTGCATAAATTCTGCCAAAGGAAACCTCTTCTACTAATTTTGCAGTCCGAATCGGTCGTGCCCCCAATTTTTGGAGTGTCAGCAAAACTGTAACTACATTCTCCGCAACGATCGAGGTTTGCGATGTTGAATCCTTGGCAACGGACTTCGGTTTCCGTGTGACAGTTCTAACCGATTTCGGTTTCTCGTTCATCGAGTTCCTCCTTTGGGTAACCTTCTTGGTTGATCGCTTCCTTACGGTCATTGCAAAACTCCTTTTTGGGACAGTTGATTGTCGGTTTTGCCTGAATCATGGCAACCCCCGGACAACCCCAGACAGTACAAAATTGGCGTGTTAGACTCAAGTGAGGAAGTGGCGTACCAAACATTGTCAAAACAACCAAAAATCCCTCTCCGTGTGAAAAGTTTCCTATCTACGCAATTGAACTCAAGTTCGCAGCCTCCAGAGGGACGCCAAGGTCAACTCAAAAACTACCTGAATCCACTGCCCGATTCCTTCAAGGTCCTTCTTGGTGATTTGTTCCAAAGGATCTTCGGTGTCGATGCATACCAAGCACTCTACTTGATCCGCGAACGAAAAAGGGATCGACAAAAAGCACCGGGCATGACGTCCGAAATTGGCGATCGTCGTCTCGTCGATAAAGTATGGCTTCATTTTGAGCTTGCGCACGTACGCTTTCGGATCGATTTCGAAGGCCGGAAGTGCATTGACAGCAACTGGCTTCTTTCGATGGTAGGCAACACCGAGCGGTCCGATCGGCAGCTTGGGGTCAATCGAGTACCTCGTCGATCCTTTAGCATTCAAACCATTGGCAGAGTTTCTCGACTGCCTGCCGAAGCGACGAAACTCTGTGCAGACAAGGTAACTCATATCATGATTTGGAGCGAAAATGGACACACGCTGCTTAACAGTCTTGTGATTGAGATTAGCAATTCTTTGCTTGACGAGTTCAATGAAGAAGTTGTCGATCTTTTCTAGTGTCCTCCAAATTGCACGGTCTGCGTCTTCGATTTGTTGTAATTGATATGGGAGCTTGGAATTGAGGCCGGTTTCATAGATTCTAACTTGGCTCAGTTGGCCTTGTTTCATTTGAATTTCAAGCGGATCTTTTCTCATCAACGGATTTGGAGTAAACAACTTTGGATCGACATGGTCAAAATTTGGCTGGCGCCGCACCTCGTTGATGAACTGTTCCGAGACCAATACTTGTTTTTCACCTGCAAGGCGAACCAGTCGACTGCATTCATTGGGGCCAGCGCCGACAACCATCTTTAGTGAATCTGAGACGAAGTAGGTACCGAAATGAACCGCCACTCGGATATCCAGCGCAAACGTTGACGCTTGCATGTGACTCACCCACTCAGAGGCAAATTCCAGAACCTCTCGATAAGCATCGCAATCTGGAAGAACGACGATAAAACTGTCCAGCAAGCAATGCAGTATCAGCCCAGACGAAGTGCTGCCGATTGCATGTCCACGCGCGAACTCACTCATTTTTTCAAGAGCCGATTGCAACCGCAGCCCCTTCAACGAAGATGAGTTCACTACGTCAGCCACAAGGATAACCCCATAACTTCGCTTCGTAGTGCCACCCACGCCACCCTCCGCCCAAGGAGTCACTTTCGGCTTCTGGATGCCGTTGTCGGCATCAGTGGGCTTTGCCGCAATAGCGTCGGCTCGAGTTGGGTCCTCCAATCTCAACCTCAGTTTTCCATCCTTATCCTTCGGCGCCGCATGAACTCTTCCCGCAAGTTCCTCAAGCCCATGCAGTGAGATCAACAGCCTCTCAAGTTCGAATTCATAGTTTTTGTCATCGCTAAAGTCAATTGAGTTGAGCATGCGAAAGTGAGTGGGAAGTACATCGCTGGGCGTTGACTCCCTTATGATCGGAATGACTCGAACCCCATTTTCACCACTGATGTTGTCGTACATGGCGGCGGATATAAGCTGTGCTTCCCACCTAACCCCGCTCGATTTTCCTGATTTGCTCTTTTCACAATACTTGGGTGTACATATCGGCAAAGCAAAATCGCAATTGGGAAGTTGCTCCATGAATTTGCCAAAGTTGGCACCCAACGGCGCTTCCCAAATGTCAAGCTTTGCATCGACGCCATTCAGTCTGAGGTGTGCAGCGAGCTGACGCGCCCAACGCTAGAGCTCCTCATTATCGTGGCTATACGAAATGAACGCAGTGGGCGAAGACTCTCTTTTGAATTCCTGCAAGCTCACTCAA